>LRSL01000053.1 GCA_001563335.1 Candidatus Thorarchaeota archaeon SMTZ1-45
ATATATGATTATTGGGTAATTTAAAAACATGAAATCAGACTTATTTCTCTCGAATTACAACAAACAAAACATCCTGTCCAGAATAACTGCCTCTAGCAATTCTGGTATTCGCCTGTATGTTGCTTCCCTCTGTTGACTTGAGAGGCACCTCAAGTTTGATGACATTTCCTTCGTTGGCATCACGCAGAACATCATTAATTCTATCGCGAACTTCTTCATCATAGAAATCTTTGATGTTCATGCCGTTTAGATTATCTTCATGAATTCCAAGTCGTGAACTTGCAGTATGGTTTGCATGGAGCATATATCCTTCTCCATCGATGATGAAGAAAATATCTTGAAGTGAGTCGAACACTCCTATCATTTCAGATTGCGATTGGATGATTGCTTGTTGTGCTTTTGCTCTTGCCATGTAGGCTCCAACTTGTATGGCTATTGCTTCCAGAGTATGTCTGTCAGTAACTGGTATTTCATCATGTGAATGTGAGCCTAAACTAAGAATTGCCGCAGTCTTGCCTTCAATAATGACGGGTACAATTGCTATAGCTGTCAGATCTTCATAATCACTGAGTTTCCTAAGCGAATCATCTATGTCTTTTCTTGAAACATACATAGGGTCAGTAACATCAAGACTCTTCTCTTCTCCGAGGATACTTTTTAGAAACTGGGCAGATATACCTTGGCTCGTAGAGAGGTCAAGTTTTCCAGTCTTATCATCAACAAGGAAGATACCTCCAGTATCAACTCCATCCAACTGGACCGCAGCTTTCAGAATCCTATCTAGCGCATCAATCATATTCTCTGTTTTACACAGTGTATTCCCTAGGTCTCTTTGTAGGAGCAAGGAATCCTCAACTTTCTTTCGTTCTTCAATTTCTTTTGCCAGCTGCTCGTTTGCTTTTGTGAGTTCAGCTGTTCTTTCCTCAACTCGTTTCTCAAGCTCGTTTAATGCAGTTTCCAGAGCTTCTTCTTGTCTTCTTGCTTCTACCTCCGTTACTATCCTAGTAGCTAATTGAGAAAACAACTCTCGGAACTCTTCTGTTCCCTTCTTTAGATAATAGTCTGCACCAAGATTCAGTGCTCTAATTGCTACAGCTTCTTGGCTTCTTCCTGTAAAGATAATGAAGGGGATGTGTGGATTGAACTCCCTCACCCATTCTAGTAATTCCAATCCAGTCATACTGTCATGACCAAGAAAGTGGTCACACACGATTGCATCAAATTCCTCTTCTTCAATCAACCGTAGTGCTTCTTGATCCGTGGTGGCTGAAACAAGCTGGATTCTTTCATCTTCCCGAGTAAGAAATTTCCCAGCTAAGAATAGTAGGTCCTCATCATCATCAATTACTAGGACCCGAATCTTCATTTCCTCTCCACCTTTTTCAAAGAGCTCTTCCTGCTCTATGATACATTTCTCTTGATTGATTGTAATAATTATCAATTAATAGATATTATACTTGTCATCACATTATTCTCTGGTGTTAAAAAAAGGAAAAAAGTAAGGGTTGACCCCTTACTTTAATTTTTTACCTCTTTCGGAAAATCACTGCAGCTACAATGATGCCCACTACCACTCCAACAACTCCGATTACAGCAACAGTCAAGATATCGAATCCTACAGGAGGTGGTGTTGTTGTACCTGTTGGAGTTGTTGTTGTTGTCGTTGTTGGTGGTGGTGCAAATCCACCTGGCACATATGGTTCACCATTCCAGAGGGCCGCAATTGGAGGTGCGACCGTGTTACGGTCAAGGGTTTCAACCAATTCAGCAATGACCTTATTATATGTTTCAGATGCTGGATTAGTATCATTCACAGCTTTTGCGATGTACATCTCTGCAAGTCCTTGATGATCATCGGGTCTCAGGTATGTTGGTCCTTTTGGACAATTTATCGTGACACCGCTTTCTAGATAATTGATCATCAAATCAGTATCAAGATCTGAGATCTCATTCGTGACATCTACCAAGAATTGTGCAGTTGCAAACGCACTTGCTGTGAAAAGCTCAGGCACTCGATAGGTTTGCAAGAATATATTGTAGTTCGGCCTAATGTTTCTGGTTACATGTTCAGCCACCATCCAGTCGTTAACTGCATTGTTTGGCAGTTTGTAACCATATAGACAGAGTCCAGTAGAATTGATGTAGGTTGCTGGAGGTGTCAAACTTGCTTCAATGAGGTTCATAGAAAGGATATCAATACATGCTCCAGCGATTTCCATATCTGATGCGACATCATAACTTGTCAAATCTGTATACAGATATGAGAAGTCTCCAGCCCAAATGATGAACAAATACTCAATATCCGAAACTGCATCGACAGCCTGAAGATTTAGTATATAGGGCGAGAAGTCAGTTGCAGACAAGGGTGCATACTGAATACTGAGTACTGATCCTCCTCTGTCTTCTATCAAAGTCTTCATTGATTCAACGCCATCATATCCAAAGGAATAATCAGCAGCAAGAAAAGCAAATCTAGAATAGTTTAGATAGTTTTCATCCATGGCGTATGTAACGCCTGCATATGCATCATGCCAGTTATTTCTGGCGATGCGGAAAATGTATGGATTGAAATTTTCTGCGGTTATTGAAGAAGCAGCAGCTGGTGTTACGAAAAATAGCTTCTCATAATCTTCAGCAATACCTGCTAGCGTTGCTGCAACTGCACTAGAAGTACCTCCAACAAGAATGTCAATTCCATCCGTTTCGATTGCATTTATTGCTTGGGTTCTTGCATAACTCGTACTTCCTTGCGTATCATAGTAATGAATCTCATAAGGCCGCCCGGCTTCCGTCATATTTTCATTATCATATCCCATCATCGTCGTTGCATATACCAATCCCAACTCAAACCCTTGTTTCGTCCAAGGTCCGTAAAACCATAGACCCAGCCCGACTGTTTCAGGTGTGAAAACTCCAATCTTAATTGGCTCCTGCGCAACAGCTGGCTTCACAAAGAAAACAGGTATGAAGATGGATACTAGGAGTAGCAACGAAAGAGATAGAGATATTGTTCTCAGTTTTTTCATCTTCTATCCTCCCATAACAGTATCTATCCTGTAGCAATACTGTTAATGTTGGAACATAGACTGTTCTATGTCTATCCATTTAAGGAGGGGTCCCGGCTATATATCTCTTAAGGAAACCCAGACCTAAGATGCAAGTTGTTGTTGTTTACGTAGGAAACCCAGAACTATACTGTTAAACTCCTCAGGTCTTTCGAATGTTACAGCATGTCCTGAATCACGAACAATGATCATTTCTGAATTGGGTAAGTTATCATGAATCAAGCTTGAATATGGGTAAGCTGGTTTCAAGATGTCTTTCTCACCAGCAATGACACAAGTAGGTGTTTTGATTCGTTTCAATTTGTCTGTGATATCTAGCTCAAGAAAAGCATCCATCAATCTCACAAGTGGAGGATAATCTAATAGTGTATAACGAACCTTAGCTTGTTCCAAAATAGTAGTATTTTCTCGAATGAAGGTGTCTCCAAAATTCAAAGGCACAGTGGCGTGATAGAATAAGTCCGGATTACCAAGTTCGCATACATATCTCCAAAGTTGAGCCAACTCATAAAGCACAGGTCCCAAATACGAAACACCACTGCAAACAACCAAGCTCTTCAACATCTCAGGATACTTCATTGCAAAGACCAGGCCGAGTTCAGCTCCATAGCTGATTCCCACATGGTGCACTCTAGAAATTCCAAGCTCTTCGAGAAGTGCTTTTTGATCCTCAGCATGGATATCGAATGTATAGGGTTCTTTTGGTTTCTCACTCTGTCCCTGTCCGCGCATATCGTATAGAATAACTTGGTACTCTTTGGAAAATACCGGTACTTGATTGATCCATCCTAGCGTATTCGAAAAGACACCATTTCCAAAGATTACAGGTTCACCTTCTCCATGTATTTCATAATAGATATTCACACCATTCACATTACTAATTGGCATGGTTATTTCCCTTCTTGTCCAAAATCTTGCCGCAATTTTCGTTTTAGGATCTTCCCTGCTCCAGAGATATAAGGAGTAAAATTATCCACATAGGCTACGGATTTGGGAATCTTGAATTTTGCCAATTTATCAGTGCAGAAGTTGAGTATCTCCTCCTCTGATGCTTCTTGCTCTGGTTTCAATACAACAACAGCCCGTCCTACCTCTCCCCATTTTGGATCAGGTACACCAATAACTTGCACCTCTGCAATCTTGGGATGCTGTTCCAAGACCTTCTCAATCTCCCTTGGATAGACATTCTCACCCCCAGAGATGAACATATCCTTCACTCTATCAACCACATAGTAATACCCCTCATCGTCAAAATACACCATATCCCCTGTCTTAAACCAACCATCATCATCTAAAAGATCCTTATTCAACTCTGGTCGATTCCAGTAACCTATGGTCACTGTGGGGCCCTTGAATAGAAGTTCGCCAACCTCATTTGCGCTGCAATCCTTTCCGGTTTCAGAATCAACCACTTTTGCGTCTATGAAAAAGTTCGGTGTACCAATGCTGCCAATCTTTCGCTCAGCATCCCATGGATCGAGGGCAAAACATCCTGGTCCAACTTCTGTCATTCCAAATCCTTGTTTGAATTTGACTCCATGTCTTTCTCGAAATGTCTTGATAACGTCCAATGGTAGAGGCTCTCCCCCAGATGTCAAGAATCGAACATTACTAAAATCAATTGTACCAAAATCTTGATGATTCATCAACATTCGGTATTGTGTGGGGACCGCGAAGAAAAAGTTGGGTTTCTCCTTGTTAATCACTCTTATCAACGTGTCAAGATCCCATCTCTTCATTTGGATTACCTTTCCTCCGAGAATGAAAAGTGGAATTGCATAAACATACAATCCTCCTACATGAAACAGAGGTAGGTGATTGATGTAGACATCTCCTGGAAGGATGTCTCTAATTGTACTGAGTGTATTGAATGCAACTTGTTTGTAGGTAATCATTGCACCTTTTGGCAAGCCAGTGGTTCCCCCAGTAAACACAATGCCCATTGGATCCTCATATGAGAGGTCTACTGCATTGGGAGGAGTCGAATTTGTATTTTTCATCAACTCTTCATAGACCAAGGAACCTTCCACATGTGCTCCTTTTGTGGTCAATGAAACCCAATGATCAACAGCGACTTCCTGTATAAGCTCCAGTGTAACATTAGCCATGTCTGCATCATAGAATATCATAGAGGGAGTAAGATCCTCGATCAAATCAGCTAACTCTCGAGCTACTAATCGCCAGTTGAGAGGACTAAAAATACCCCCGCATTTCTGGCACCCGAAAAATACTTCCCAGTACTCCAAGCTGTTCTGAGCGAGAATACACAGCCGATCTCCCTTTTGAAAATCCATTTCTTGTTGTAAAACGTTTGCAATCCTATTCGCTTGTTTGTTGAATGCTCTGTATGTATACCTTCTACCGGTTTCTACATCCACTAGAGCTTCAACCTCTGGCGAGAAAACGTCCCTCTTGGACAAATAATCGAACTGATTAACCATTTGGTATTCCCTCGATAGGAACTCTACTTTTCCTCAATCGAGAATATTAAGCACAACCAAAATAAAAATCCCTTACCACCATTTCAATACAGCGGCTGCCATGTTGAAACCTCCCCCAGATGAACAAAGTGCAATGTTCTCACCGTTTCCTTTCCCAGGTGGTGGAAGTTTCCCTTGTTCAATAGCATCGTACATAGCCAATGCAATGCAAGCAGATCCAGTATATCCCCACTTATCCATTACATTATGTGTCTTTTCAAGAGGCATGTCTAGTTCTTTCATTACAGCTTCAATAGTTCGTAGGTTTACCTGCGTGAAGAAAATCCAGTCAATATCCTCGATAGACAAATTTGCCTTTGAAACACATTCTCTTGTTAGAATTGGCCAGTGTTGAAGGTTTGTATCTGCAGGAAATCGCTTTCGAAAAGATAGATGGTGTCTATTATTCTGAATCGCTTCAATTGAGGGTGGTTCAGCTGTTCCTCCGACGAAGACTCCCAAATGGTCATGAAAAGAGCCATCTGCAATCAGTTTTGAAGTAATGAATCCCTCTTTATCCTCACTTGCTTGCAGTATCATTGCTCCTGCAGCATCTGCAAACAAAGTACAAGTGTAGTGATCAGTCCAATCAACAAATTTGGTCATTCCGTATGCTCCGATAACCAAAACCGTATTAATGTCCGAATCTGTTCTTATGTATCGGGAGGCTATGTCTAAAGAAGTAACTAGTCCTGCACAAGCACAATTGACATCAAAGGTACCCGCATTCTTGGCACCGATTTTGTGTTGAACCACTACTGATGTCGCTGGAGAAAGATAGTCTGGTGTATCAGTACTCAAAATTATTAGGTCAAGCTCCTCAGCATCGACACTTGCTTTTTCCAATGCTTCACGACTTGCATTTCCTGCAAGATCAGATGTAACCTCATCTTCAGCCATGATATGTCGTTGTCTAATACCAACATTCTCAACTAACCAATTGGCAGTACCTGGACGATGAAGCATCTGTTCAATGTCTTCATTTGTCAACATCTTCTCAGGAATGTATATCCCCAGACCTGTGGCCACAGCTGAGCGAACCATATTCAACAACCCATAAGTTTTCTTTTCCAATTGAACACTTTTTCTAACCCGCTAACCTTCCAATGTTGCTTTGGAATAAATCATCCTTTCTCCACTTCATCTATAAAATTCATTACCTCTTGATTGAATTCTTCATACTTTTCAATGATGACAAAATGTGATGCGCCTTCTATAATTTTTAATTTTGAATTTGGTATACGCTCCGCTAGCAGTTCTCCGTTCTTCGTTGGTACTGCACGATCATTATCTCCGTGTAGGATAAGTGTTGGTGCAGTTATCCTGCTTAATTCCAATTCGGAATCAAATTTACTTGTTGCTGTGCTTTGGTGCACTTGCGCGTATAACGGTGTAGGATGTTTTTCTGCCCATACATCAATTTGTTCTATTACTGAACTGTTTTCCTGGAGGAATTGTGGACTAAAGGTAGCTCTATAACGCATCTCTCGGGCTTGTTCTACCGAGATTGTTTCTGTAGGTAAAGCAATTAGCAAAGCCATCGTCTTATCATCCATCGGGACATAATTAGATCCTCCAAAATGAGTGGAAGTTAAAATCAAACTTCGAACTTTTTCAGGATATGAAATGGCAATCTGCTGTGCAATCAATCCTCCCATTGAGATTCCTAAGATATGCGTGGTTTCGATCTCTAGTGCATCCATCAGACCAACTGTATCAGCAGCCATCATCTCTATAGTGTATGGATAATCCGGTTTGGAGCTTTTTCCTGCTCCACGATTATCAAAGACAACACATCTGTATTTTTCCTTGAAGGTAGGGATTTGTCGAAACCAAATCCAGCGATAGCTTGCCCAGCCCCCAATTAGTACAAGGGGCGGAGTGTCACTCAGTCCATGAATCTCGTAATAGATATCGATATTTTCTACAGAGAAATCGGTGTTTCCTATCCTTGCGTATGGCATACCAATCACTTCCTTCTTCGTAATCTCGATTTTATCCTTCCACCAGAAGCTTTCGTTTTTGCCCAAATTTCCCTTCTAAAGACAATCAAGAGGAGGAAACCAATCGCCCCAAGAAATCCAAATATCCCGATTACAAAAGGGAGAAACCTAATATCTTCTAATAGAAATAGGATTAAGCCCATTATTCCGAGGAATCCAAATACCCAATAGTCTGCGTCCTTTAGTCCGAAATTGATTCGACCCAAATTGAACTGTCGCAAGCTTTGTTTAAGATTGCTGGACCTTTGTCCAATGGAACCAACGATTCCAAATGGCATGAATAAAACAATGAATATATACATCACACCTAACACAACCAGCCATAATTGTCCAGGTAGACCCAGTCCCTCAGTGATGAAGTCCACTAAATTCAGCTCAGAGTAAACAACTACTCCGGTTCCGAGAATTGGACCAAACAGTGTACCTATTCCTCCGATAATAGTGTACAACATTGCATTGATTGTAATTTCAACCCCTAACACTGAGTGTGGATCAATAACTCTAAGATATGGTGCATAGAACGCTCCTGCAAGTCCAGCTATCGCCCCACTTATGACTAGCACAACTATTTTGGCACGATGACTACTGTAACCTAAGGCTTCAGCTCGTTCTTCATTCTGAGCCACAGCTGTAACCATTCTCCCAAATGGTGATGCAATTAATCGTCTTATGAAAACATAGGTTATTACCAGACAAGTCAAAACTAGATAATATGTCACAGGAATGGTGAAGTAAAATATAGAGGAGTCTTCAATCCATAATGCGACCATTTCAGCAATGTTTGAACCAAAACTAACAACAATACCACTCAGGACGATGATTATGATAGTGGATGGTAATATGTAAGTAGTCACAATATTAGATGATTTTACCCCTCCTGTGATCGATAAGTTCTCAGAATATTGAAGAGGGTCACTAATGGATTTACGCCGTTCCATAAAGTAGAGAACAATCATCACGAGAAACGCCATGAACAAAAAAACCGATCCGTAGGCATTTCTCCCAAAAACAAATGTGAAACATGTGAAAACTACCATAACTGGAGTGATAAGGATCAGACCAGTATAGTCTGTCCGTTTCTTTATGTAGAGAATCATCATTCCAATAAATGCAGCAAGGATTACAAATGCCAGCGTGATAAATAGCAAGTAGAAAGGACCAGTCCTTATCAAATCAGGAGTCGCTACACTCAGTCCTGTTTCTCCTCCAGAGATATCTGGATTTTCAACAAAGAAATTATAGATGAACATCGCTATCGCCAAAGCAATAAACGCAAACGCAGTGCCCCTCATTCGACTTGTTGTCAGTCCCATTATGAACCCAAGAGCACCACCAATCATCATTGCCACAATTAATGTAAGGGGATATGGAATTGCAGCAATGAGATTAAAGGGCGGTGGGAGAACGTCTGCGTCCAGAGTAAATGCCATGAAATAAGCTCCTACTCCAAAAAGCGCTACATGTCCGAAATTAAGAAGCGCTGACCGTCCTAGTTGTAAATCAAAGGACATTGCTAGAAGAGCGAAAATCAATATCTGAGTTATGAGGGAAAGCAGAGCTCGTGTGGGGGACGTACCTGCTGTTGTTCCCATTGGGAGTAGAAACAAAAACGCAAGGACAGCTATTATTGTTTTATTGCTTGACAGCATAGAAGGTATTCCAAGAATTATTTCCTTTATTGTGTCTAGGATATTTTTCACGTTATGCATGACCTGTTAATCCTCCTGGTCGTATTATCAGAATAATCGCCATAATGATGAAAACAATGATGTTCTCAAGAAATGGAATGAAGTATGCTGTGAATTGCATTGATAAACCAACTATTAATGCTCCAAAGAAAGTTCCTTCAAAGCGACCATAATGGGCTCCACCAACAACTACTATGACAAATGCAAATATGAGGTATGTAAGACCGTGCCCTGCGTTTGCTCCAATCCATGGGACTAAGACTGCACCTGATAGTCCTGCAAGACCCGCACCCAACATGAATACGATTGTAAACAGCTTTCTGATATCTGTCCCTAATGCTTCAACCATTTCCGAATCTTCTATTCCCGCTTGAATCTGGAGTCCAATACGCGTTTTTTTGAACCCTACAAACATCAATCCAGCAACAGCTAATCCCAGAAAAATCAAGAAAATACGGTAGAGATCGAATTGTAACCCTCCACCAAAATCAATAATGCCACTGATGAAGAAGTAGGATATTTGCGACCATTGAATAATATCAAAGGTAATCTGTGAAGGCGCCCAGATAATCTCAGCCATTTGAGTAATAATGAACATAAAACCAACTGTCAGCAGTATCTGAGCTATAGGATTACCATAGAGCCTTCGAATTGTAAAGAATTCTATTCCTCCACCAATGAGCGCTAGAACAGCTGTAGCTCCAAAAGCACTTACAATAAATGCTACCACTGACAAGGCAAAATAATTCTCTCCGAATAGGAGATAGAATGGTAGGGTCGGATCTAGGAAAACCGCCTCCGTTGCGATATAGATTACAAAACCCATGAAACCTCCCAACATAAAGAAGGCGCCATGAGCGAAATTAATGACATCACATAAACCAAAAATCAAGAAAAAGCCAGAAACCATCAAGAAGAGCAACATGCTGAGGGCTAGTCCATCAACCAGAGATTTACTAGCTCTAACAACAAATCCATTCCACGTATAGACATCTATTGCTACAACAACTAATAGAGCTCCAATAATAACGAAAACAACTACTAACGCGATTTTCAATATCTGACGAATTTTAGGATTTTCTTCCATGTAGATTCGAGGTGAGAATCTCTCTCCTTTCATAGTCATTAAATGCTCACCCCCAGGTATTGTGCAACAAGTGCCTTGTCTTCTATTAACTCATCCATGTTATTACCTTCATGAACGATTTTTCCATTATCGAAAATGTAGAAATTATCACCCAGCTTGGACACTGCCCGGAAGTTCTGTTCGACCATTAATATTGTAGCATATTCCTTTAGCCTATCTAAAGAGTTGATAAGGTTCTTAGCTAAGAGAGGACTCAAACCCTCAGTAGGTTCATCTATTAACAACAGCTCATTTTCATTCATCAATGCACGAGCAACTGCCAGCATTTGCTGTTGCCCACCTGATAGAGTTCCAGCTCTCTGTTTCATAAATCCCCTCATGTCAGGAAACAGTTCAAAGATGATATCCAATCGATATTGCATGTCATCTCGAGAACTCCCCTTCCTCATGGACACAATTAGATTCTGTTCAACTGAAAGTGATCCAAATATCCTTCTCGTATCAGGTACATATCCAATACCTTTGTTGACAATTTTATGAGTTGGTAGATTTGTTATCTCTTCACCCTTGAATACAATACTCCCTTCTTTTGGAGGATATATCCCGAGTATTGATTTCATTGTAGTAGTTTTCCCAGAGCCATTCCGGCCTAGTAATAGAGTGACCTCTCCTTTTGGTACGACCAATGAGATTCCTTGCAGGATGTAAAAGGAACCAATATACACATGAGTGTTTTGTATTTCAAGCAAGTTTTTCATCTGTACCACCTAGATAGGCTGTCAATACTTCTTCATTCTCTTGGATCTCCTTCGGAGAACCTTTAGCAATCATCTTTCCTTCTGATAGGACAAAAATCTCCTCGCTGAGGTTCATTACAATGTCCATCTTATGTTCAACCACCAATAGTGTAAGTTGATCACCATACGATTCTTTGACTCGTAAAATGGCATCAATGACTTCTGGAATCTCTTCAATAGCCATTCCAGCCGCTGGTTCATCAAGTAAAAGGAGTCGCGGCTCAGTAGCGAGAGCCATTGCGATTTCAAGCTTTCTCTGTTCAGCATGTGGTATTAAAGCCGCCGGGATATAGAGTCGCATAGGATCAAGACCCACAATTGAAGCAATCTCCAAGACTTTCTCATGAAAATTGGTATATGTGCCTGCTTTCTTCAACATCCCGAGGAAGTTCACTCTTGCACCACTGCAACCTTGTGCTGCCAACCGAATATTTTCGAATGTTGTCTGATATGGAAAAATGTTCGTGATCTGGTAAGACCGTGAAATTCCTAGTCGTGTGCGTTGATGCATTGAAGTGCGAGTTATATTTCGACCTTCAAAGAATATATGTCCTGAAGAGGGTGGGAAGACTCCAGTAATTAGATTAAAGAAAGTCGTTTTTCCTGAACCATTTGGGCCTATGATTGCTTTTATTGAACCCTTTTCCACATCGAGGCTTACATCATTAACAGCAATCAGCCCGCCAAAACTCTTAGTTAAAGCACTCGTGCTTAGGATTAAATCATTCATTGAGGACAATTCGATTTCCTTCTATATTATATATTCAAAATTGATTATCCTCAGTGAAGTCGATTCAGGCGAATAATATATCTTTTGGATTTAATTGGAGCTATTCTATTGTTTCTATGTAAAAGAAAAGAGAAAGAGAGGTATCTTCAGGAAGACTAATACTCAACATTATCTTCACTCTGAATCAATAGGAGACTTTGCAATGGACCTTAAAGATTGGTCTTGGATAGGCGATTGGACAGGAAGAAGAGCCCTTTTGACTCCAAAAAAGGAGGCAATTTTTGACAACATCCAGAAAAAGAGATACACATTCGAAGAAATAGATAGACGAGCGAATCAGGTATCTAGGTTTTTTCTTGACTCAGGAGTACAAAAGGGGGACCGAATAGGAGTCTATTCTAAGAATAGGTTTGACTTTCTTGACATCCTCTTTGCTTGTGGGAAGATTGGAGCTATACTCACTCCGTTCAACACTCGCCTTACTGCACCTGAACTTGAATACCTAATAGAAAAGACAGACCCTGCGATGTTTCTTTATGACCCCAACTTGGACTCTCAATTTGAGGATTTACGTCCCTTTCTCGAGAAGAAGCATGTTATTGTCATGGGTGAGAAGACAATTGATGCCGATTCCAACATGCATTCATTAATGACTAAAAAATCAGCTAGTGCAATCGAACGACCACCCCTCACACTTGATGATTCTTATTTAATCGTCTTTACTGGAGGTACTACTGGATTACCCAAGGGAGCTATCCTCTCACATGGATTGGTATTCTGGAACTCAGTCAACACAATTGTTTCATGGGGTCTCAGACCAGATGATATCCAACCACTTCTCTTTCCACTCTTTCATACTGGTGGAATCAATGTTCTCTTAATTCCTTTCTTTCATCTCGGAGCAAAGTCTATCATCATGGGAGATTTTGGTGCAGATGAAACTTTGAGGGTAATTGAAGATGAGAAATGTTCCATTGTCATTGCTGTTCCAACAATGTTCAACATGATATCTGAATCTCCAAAGTTTTCAAAGACCAAGTTTGACAGCGTTCGTGTCTTCATCAGTGGTGGTGCTCCCTGTCCAGTAGCAATTATGGAGAAGTATTGGGAACGTGGCAAGATACTCAAGATGGGTTATGGTCTTACTGAGGTTGGTCCAAACAATTTCTTTCTTCCTGAGAGTGAGGTTAAACGAAAGCCCTCGTCTGTTGGTTTCCCTGTCTTTCATTGTGATATGAGAGTAATTGATGATAATGGTAATGATGTACCAACAGGCAATGTCGGTGAGTTGATACTCCGAGGTCCTCACATATTCTCTGGTTATTGGGATGAACCTGAAGAAACAGCAAAAACGATCGAACCTGATGGATGGGTCCATACAGGTGATCTCGCTGTGATAGATGATGAAGGATTCTATTTTATTACAGGTCGAAAGAAAGACATGTTCATCTCTGGGGGTGAGAATGTATATCCCACTGAAATCGAGGAACTTCTATACAAACACCCTTCAATATTGGAAGCTGCTGTAGTTGGAGTACCACATGAGAAATGGGGTGAGGTTGGGAAGGCAGTCATCGTGTTGAAACCTGGTATGAGTCTCACTGAAGAACAGATTCTTGAATATCTTGATGGAAAGCTTGCTCGATATAAAATCCCGAAACACTACGAATTTAGAGATGAATTACCAAAGAGTGCAGCTGGGAAAATACTGAAACGTGAATTATCAGAATAGATGAGGTTGATTAATGATGATAAAGAAATCTATAGGAATTGAAGCCATCGGTACTTACATCCCAAAAGAACGTCATACTGCAGAGTATATCTCCAGCAAGTCTGGGACCCCTGTTGAGATTATCAAGTCAAAGATGGGCATGATTAGTAAAGCAGTACCAGGAAAAGATGACCACACCGTTGCTATGGGAGTAAAGGCTGCTAAGATAGCAATTGAAAGGGCAGGTATTGATCCTGCAAAAGACATCGATCTTGTGATTTGGGCTGGTGAGGTATATGCTGAACATCCAATGCAGACCTATGCTATTAAATTCCAGGGTGAGATTGGTGCAACAAAGGCATGGGCTTTTGATGTCAACCAGAGATGTGGTACTATTGTTGTTGCTATGATGCTAGTAAAAGCGCTCATGCAAACTTATGGATATAAACGCGTCATTATCGGAAGTGGTTATCGGAATTCAGACCTAATCGACTATGGGAACATACGAACGCGATTCATGCATGACTTGGCAGCCAGTGGCGTTGCCATGATTCTTCGTGCAGATTATGACAGAAACATCGTTTTGGAGGGGAGTGTTATCTCTGATGGTCAGTTCTCTGAGGATGTCTATGTCCCAGCTGGTGGAACCGTCATGCCAATTACATGTGAAGCGATTGAAAAGGGTCTTACATATCTAGATGTTTCTGATCCTGAAGGTCTCAAACAGCGTTTGGATAAGTTATCAATGAAGAACTTCATTGCTGTCGTGGATGAGTCTCTCAAACAGAGTGGATATAGTCGAAAAGACATTGACTATCTTGGACTTTTAAGAATGAAAAGAAGCGCTTTCGAATATGTGGCAAATGAGCTTGGCGTGGATCCTTATGAACAATCTACGTATTTCGAAGAGTATGGTCATATGGGTCAAAATGATGCAATTGTTTCTCTCGAAGAAGGTCTAAAAAGTGGAAAGATAAAGGATGGAGACCTCGTTGTTCTCACTGCAGCAGGAATTGGCTGGTCTTGGAATGCAATGACCATAAAATGGGGCAAGGAGAAGTGAAGTAAATGGAAGTAACAAAGTATTCGGATATCAAAATGGGACAATCCGCAGAAGTTGTACACACTATTACTGAAGAGGATATTCAGGTCTTTGGTGATCTTAGTGGAGATTATAATCCGTTACACTTCGATGAAGACTGGGCAAAGAAGACTATGTTTGGAGGTCGAATTGCTCATGGGATTCTAACAGCTTCTTTCATCAGCACTGCAATTGGTATGCATCTACCTGGCCCCGGGACTATCTATATGAGTCAGAGTATGCGTTTTCTTGGTCCTGTGAGGATTGGAGACACAATCACAACCAGAGTAGAAGTCGTACTTTTGAATGATGAGAAAGAACGAATAACCTTGAAAACTACTTGCACAAATCAGGATAGCAAGATAGTCATGGATGGAGAGGCACTAGTCACATTAATGAAGATGGACTGATGACTCCTATGGATGATGAAGAAAAAGCATCCACCATCAGAAAGATAAGGCTTGATGAATACTGGAAAAAACACACGAGGTAGAGGAAAGTGGCGGAGCATAAAGAAGATGTACTCCCTGTCATTCATCTGCGGATTCGAGTTTCCAGACCAGTGGAGGAAGTCTGGGAAAAATTCTTAGATCCTGTCATTATGCTTCAATGGCTTGGTGATGAGATTAGCGCAGATGTTCGAGTCGGTGGTACTATTAGATTTCTTGGTCCACACGCTCCTACCACACCTGAAATCGCCAACTATTGGGATATCAAAGAAGTCAAATTTCAGAAAGTCCTTCTTCTTAGTTGGAGAATTATGGGTGTTGACACACTTCTAGTCATTAGATTCAATCCCATTGGACCTGGCACAATGATACAAGTGAACCATGGGGCTGTGCCAGTTTCTGCTCGTAATTATCATCTTCCTGAGCATTGGAATCTCTTGCTTGCCAATTTCAAGGCTGCAGTTGAGCTTGGAGTTCCAGCAATTCGTTTCAACTACTCAGATTACCATCCCTTACGCATTACTCGCTATGATCCAGTCGATGTCCGTCTTAGTGTCATTTGTAAGACCCCTCCCTCACTTCCATTCGATGTATGGACAAATCCTGAGAAGTTGAAGCATTTCATTCGAGCTGACCATCCTGTGGTTGACCGTCAGTATGCTGGAATCTATACTTGGTGGGCTGAAGGTCAAGGACCTATTGTGTTCAAAAAGTTGATACCTGACCGTGAGCTAGAGTTCTCATGGGTTCATGGCGATGAACCAGAGACCTTAGTCAATGTACGTTTTGAAGAGGTAAATGATCATACGTTAGTTACTCTCCACCATCATGATTTCCAATCACCAGAGGCAGTCGTTGGTTATGACATTGGTTGGTCTGGCATCCTCGCTGAATTGAAACTTGTGTGTGAATTGGGAGAGTCAGGAATCGAGAGAATCAGCGATTGGGGATAATTCTTTGATTCTAGATTGGGAATAATATTGTTCCTGGAAAGAGAAACCACCACATTGTTATTGCTGTGACCACTGGGATGAAGAAATTATCTGTCCAACCAATACTAAGGAACTCTGCAGCAGTTGTAAACATTGCTATCAATAATATTTGAGGTAGGACATTGAAGACAACAGTGTCCGGGGAAAATAATACCAATGATGTGATGACTGATAATGCTGTGAATAATAGCACACCAATACTGCCCTCCAGCGACTTGTTACGATATTTACGTTTGACAAACCTACCTCCATATGGTCGACCAATAACTTCACCAGCAGCATCACCCCATGATACAGCTAAGATTGCTGCTACAAAAATCTCAGGTCTTGCAAAGAAAAGGAGGAAAACAGTCGTGAATGAAATTAGCCCCATGAATCCTGAAGCGAATGTATTGAGTCTTGATTCCTCCTCACGACTTCCAGCAATCAACAATTCCCAAATTAATTCGCTTTTATGAGCCCAGGCGTACATTAGAATTGTCAGGAAGATACCCACAGCGAATGCAGGTCCACTTAGATTTGAGTAAGCAACTACGGTCAAGGCAATGACGGTACCCATTATGATATGAACGAGCTTCCTTGGTTTCCAATGAGGCATTCCTGAGGCAGCCATATAATAGGCTGTTGCAAGAACTACTGACACAATAAGTCCAGTGGCAATTGCCATGCCAATGTCCAGCAGGGCTAATTCCCCAAATACAAGATCCACCATCTTAGACAATACTATGGGAACTATGGTAGTATTTCATTATTGCCCCTCTGTATGCTTTGTTTGTTGTGATTAGTCGAGAGGTTCGCCCCTTATTCTCCAACTGGATTTTACTATGAATTTAACATAAGTCAGTTGAAACATAACAAAAGCAAAACCAGCAAAGATACCTGCAACAATAGCAGTAATTGGATCAAATAGAATATTGCCTCTAATAGAGAGGATAACTGAAACTGCACATGTAGAAATTACAAAAATACTGATGTAGAGAAATCTCCCGAGTTTCCTTCCTGAAGGTTGATTAGACTTTGGTTCTTCGATGGCCATTGTTATCTTGCTTTTCCTCGTAAAGAATGAATAAGAGGAGTACCATCCCAGCAACAATTGCGCACATTTGTCTAGCTAACAAGATATCTTGGATGCGGTTTTTCTGGGCGAATCCTGTCCTCAATAAGTACTCCCGAGAGTGCTACATCCACCATTGCAACAGACGGATAAACAATTGGAGCATCCTTTGCTGGTCCCATCAACACAAAATCAGCTCCAAGGATGACTGGCATAAGACTGGATCCAACTAACGCCGGTTTCTTTGCATCCTTCCCAAATTTTGGAACAAGTCCTTTCCATGTGCTAATTGCATTATGAGCACCGTTTCCAACCGGAAAGCCATACTTGTCCTTCAGAATTTGTTGTGTTTTACAAGCTATCCCCAAAGTTGGAAGATCCATAACTCCAGTATCTATCAGGATATTAGAAACTCCTACCGCTTTGGTTCTTTCAATCAGCGAATCCGCTACCTCCACTCTCTTTGATACAGAAATCATTGACTCTGAGTTAAAAGTCAGGAGTAATGCGTTTGCCAAACCTGTTTCTTTGACCACTCCATAGAGTTCCTCTTTTGTGTCTGGAGTAAGGGAGTTAATGATGACCCTATCGAGGAAGCCTGCATCTTTTGCATATCTGATTCCAGCAGTATTAACCTCTAGTGAGTCAGACCCATCAATCAACAATGGGAATTCCGTCACATCAACAAGATATTGTAAATATACCTCCATAGCTTCTCTTGTTGTAGCAACGACATCTAGCATGGTCCCCAAACCGGTACGTTCTGTCAAGTCAGTTAGGACATTGAGAAGAGTTTCTGCTGCACTCTTGTCAAACTTCCCTGTAGCAGCATCAGTCACGATGCGGTCGTTGGTGTAGAAGATTGAGGGTATGAGAACGGTAGGAATACGACCTGGCAAACCTCCTATTCTGACACCACCAATTTCGAGAGTTCTTTGTTCTGTTCTGTACTCAAACATGTGCAATGCTCCTGATTTCATGCTGTGATTTACTCTTATGAATCCCTCTTTACATATTCTTCCTTTATTGGGTCAGTTCAAATTAGGATTACCAAAATTTGAGACAACTGAACTAGAATCCATGCAAAGTTTTGCAAAGAAGATTATGCTTTCATTCAAGTGATTCAGCTATCCGTCTAGATTTATCTGTGTACAAGCGCTTCTTTGAACTGTGATAAAAATGAGGAATATCCCATTTATTCAAACATCTGTCTTCGTCGATAAAAGGTATGATTTTGGTGGTAATCAGCTAGCAACATTCTGGAATGCTGAAACAAATAAGACTTTGACAAACGAAGAGTTGCAAGGCATCACTAGAGAGATGAACTACTCGGAAACCACATTCGTATTTGATTCTAAAAGGAAAGACTGTCTTGCTAAAGTGCGGATTTTCACGCCTCATAGTGAAATCCAGTTTGCTGGTCATCCCACACTAGGAACTGCATATGCTCTCCGACGAAAGAAGATTGTTGCTTCCAAAACTGACAAAATTCGGTTAGAACTAGGAATAGGACCAATTGATGTGGAGTTTCTGGGAAAGGAAATCATAAGCATGAAACAGAAATCGCCTGAGTTTCTTGAAGAATTGGAAAACCCTAGAGCAATTATGAAAGCAATAGGCTTACCAGAGAAATCAATCTCAGAAGATTATCCAGTAAGATATGTTTCTACAGGCAATGCCTTCCTGATAATACCACTGAAATCTCTTGCATCAGTACAAAGAGCATCTCCAAATCCCTCTTTAATAGTAAAAGCTCTTCAAGGAGAGATCTCACAAGATGTATTGATTTTCACCACTGAAACAATAAATGCTGATGCAAATGCACACGCGAGGATGTTTGCTCCTGCATCGGGTATACTTGAAGATCCTGCAACTGGAAGTGCTATTGGTCCTTTGGGTGCATACCTCGAACATCATGATGTTCTCGCATCACATAGTCTTGGTGACGTTATTGTGGTTGAACAGGGTCATGAGATGAACCGACCAAGTAAACTGAAAGTCCAACTCGTAAGGAAAAAGCAAAAGATTGACGTTTTGGTCTCTGGAAGAATCAGGACTATGGCGGAGGGCACATTCTACCTGAAATGAAACTTATCAATGCTAACAATTCGATATCCTATTACACTACTATCTTGATTCTTATGTGTAAAATTTAATTGTGATAAAGCGCTAATTTGGGACTTATATTGCTTATTAAGGTTGAATTGAAGCTTGGGCAGAATCGACTCGCAGAAGAAATGGTAATTCTAGAAGAACTGGTCGAGATATCTCAAAAAGAAGGTACTA
Organism: Candidatus Thorarchaeota archaeon SMTZ1-45; assembly: GCA_001563335.1. Lineage (GTDB taxonomy): Archaea > Asgardarchaeota > Thorarchaeia > Thorarchaeales > Thorarchaeaceae > SMTZ1-45. Next base: position 19,424 of record LRSL01000053.1, read on the forward strand.
AATTCCTTCAGCCTTTTATAGTTAATATCTTAAAACCATTGAAGGTCAAGTAGGTCTGATTGAAATCAACATATAATGTTCCCAAATCATCTTTCAAAGTTGAGAATCCTTTGTCTTTGTAGAATAAATCC
>LRSL01000054.1 GCA_001563335.1 Candidatus Thorarchaeota archaeon SMTZ1-45
CCTTTGATGACTTTGCACAGTATATGAAAGAAACTAAGATTCAGGTAGTCACTGATGACCTTACTGTGTCAAATCCTGAGATTGTAAAGAGGGCGATTAAGGATAAGGCTGGAAACGCACTCCTACTCAAAGTGAACCAAATTGGCTCTGTTTCAGAAGCCATTGAAGCAGCTACGATTGCCAACAAGGCTGACTGGGGTGTTGTTGTCAGTCATAGGAGTGGTGAAACTGGGGATACTTTCATTTCAGACCTGTGCGTCGCACTCGGAACAGGACAGCTCAAGACTGGAGGTCCCGCTCGAAGCGATCGAGTTGAGAAATACAATCGACTCATTGAGATTTATGACATTCTTGATGGTAACTGTGGATATCCAGGTTCTGAGTTCAGAACCGCTTGGAGGAGCTACTGAATGAGTGACCAAAAAACTGCTGTCTTTGTTGTTATGGATGGTGTTGGTGATAGACCATTAAAGGAGCTGGGAGGTAAGACACCTCTCCAAGCTGCAAAGACACCTACTTTTGATAGGTTAGCTGATGAAGGTCAGAATGCCTTAATGGATGTGATTGGTCCAGGCATCACACCAGGGTCAGATACTGCTCATCTTGCACTTTTCGGATATGACCCAATTACAGATTATCCTGGTAGAGGTCCGTTAGAGGCTTTTGGAGCTGGTCTAGAAACGAAACCAGGTGATGTTGCCTTTAGAGCTAACTTTGCAACAGTAGACTCTAACATGGTTGTATTGGACAGGAGGGCTGGAAGGGATTTTGAACCTAAGGAACAGGCTGAGCTACAGACAGCTCTCGATGGCATCGAGATTGATGATGTCAAGGTTCGATTCATTGCAACCGTTGAGCATAGAGGTGCTCTCATTCTCAAGGGGGAAGGTCTCTATGCAGAAATCAGTGATGCAGATCCACACGAAGCTGGGAAGAAGATTCTGACAGTTCGTGCTCTCAAACCTGAAGCTGAAAAGACTGCTCAAGTTGTAAACAAGCTTATGCGAGTTGCACATGAGCGAATGAAGGATTTAGAAACAAATAAAGAACGAGCGAAGAAAGGAATTCCTCTTGCCAATGCACTTCTTCTCAGAGGTCCAGGGAGGCACAGCGATGTCCCTCCATTACCAGTCCGTTATGGAATTAAAGCAGCTGTGATTGCTGGCGGAGCTTTGTATATTGGAACAGCAAAATATGTCGGCATGGAACACATCCCCGTTGAGGGTCAGACGGGAAGAATCGATACAAACTTCGATAACATCGCCAAGAAGACAATTGAAACAATCGAAGCTGGCTATAACTATGTCTTCGTGCACATAAAAGCAACAGATAATGCCAGCCATGATGGAAACGCAAAGGAGAAGATTCTTGCAATCGAGAGGACTGATTCTATGGTCAGCAAGATCATTGAGAAGGTCAGCGACAAAATAGTCATTGCAATCACTGGTGACCACACAACCCCTATTTCAGTTGGAGAACATCAATGTGATCCCGTTCCAATTGTGTTTTGGTCGAATTTCATTCGTCCCGATTCCGTCAAGAGATTCTCTGAGATTGATGCTGCAGCTGGTGCACTTCACACAATCAGAGGAATTGATGTCATGCCTCTTCTCCTCGGATACTCAGGATATATTGAGAAATTCGGAGCTTAGTGGAAAAAGGCAGTATGAACAGTGTCTACACTCTTAGACCAGACTTCCCAATTGCCCTATATTCAAAATCATGAGAAAGTAGCTCTTCTTCCTCGTAGACATTTCGACCATCCACGAGAGTGCAGGTTCTCATTACCTCTCCCAGTTTAGAAAAGTCCGGATTATAGTAATCCCTATGTCTTGTCACAAGCGCAAGACAGTCCGAACCTGTCGCAGCAGTATAGAGATTCCTCTCTATCTTTAGTGTACCAAGATCCCAGACCTTTACATACGGGTCATGAAGAACCACCCTTGCACCCTTGGCTTCAAGAGCGTTTATCAAGCCTAAAGCTGGAGTGTTCCTGGTGTCGTCAGAGTTCTCCAAATACGCAATTCCAAGTATTGTCACAGTTGCATCTTGAATCTTGACTCCTCGTTTGTCAAGAGCATCCTCAATTAAGTGTGCCATGTGAATAGGCATGTGGTTGTTGATTTCCCGAGCAAGAGAGATAAACCGTGCCTCTACCTTTTGAGTTCCATATTCATTCAGTCCGTGTCGTAATAACCAAGTGTCTTTCGGTAGACAGTGACCACCAACTCCTGCGCCTGGGATATGCATCATCCTGCTTGGAAGCTCGTTTACAAGCTTTATGACTTCATAGACATTTACACCAAGACTCTCACAGACGAGAGCCATTTCGTTGGCAAAAGCTATATTCACATCTCTAAATGCATTCTCAATGGTCTTTGAAATTTCAGCAGTTAGAACATCTGTCTGGTGAACATTTGCTTTCGTAATCTTTGAATAAATATCCACTGCACGCTTAGTACTCTTTGGGGTTATTCCTCCGACAATTCTGGGGAGATTTACTATGTTCTCAATCAGCTTACCTGGCATCACGCGTTCGTAAGCAAACGCAAGGTCAAAGTCCTCTCCACCTTTCAAACCTGAGTGTTCCTCGATGATTTTCTGAACAACATTCTGGGTTGTTCCGGGAGCAACAGTTGACTCAACGATGACCAGTGTATCCTTCCTTAGACGCTCGCCAATTTGCCTACTTACGTCTATTAAAGACTCGTACTGAGGAACATGATCTTTGTCCGTGGGTGTTTGAACATCAATCAGAATTACATCAGAGTTCTTCAAGATATCAACGTCATCAGTGACCTTGAATGATCCTTTTGCAACAACTTTCGCAATCAGCTCAGCGAGACCTGGTTCATCTCCCCCAAATGGCGATTTTCCAGCATTGAGATGTTCGATTTTCCACCCAGACCTCTTTGACCTCCTCTGAAGTCCTGTCACCAGAAAACCATCCACATCAGCGAGTATTGCTGCACACGGGATTCCCACATACCCCATTCCGATAACAGTGATTCTTGTGGTCATGTGATGCACACTCTTATTGAGTTCTATAAGCAAGCCTGCACGATGCCAAGTTGCTAATATAAAAAGTATTGTTCTCGATTCACTCGACATCTACGACTGAAGATACCCTCTTAATAGAATCCGAAATGAATTGGTCATTGTTTATGCTCATCTTGATGGCATTATCAGGGCAGACCTCAATGCATCTCCCACAACCTCTACATTGGTCAGAGATTACCGCTTTTCCATCTAGTAGAGTTATTGCATTCACAAAGCAGATGCTTTCTGTGCATGTACCGCAACCTGCACACGAATCCGTGACCTCGACATTTACTCCTTGCATCTTGGTGACTTTCCTACCAATTTCAGGGTTCAAATCTGGTAGAATCTTCCATAGACAGCAACAAGGACAACAATTACACACAGTCAAGAGCTTCTCTCCTGGAGATACTCCTAACCAAGAAGCATCAAGTTTGTTGCGCCCAATCAGGTGAACTAGTCCTGCCTCCCGACACTTTCTTGCATATTCATGTGCCTCTTCTTTTGTGACACGACGACCTAATTTCGGATTAATCCCTTCAACAGCCTCCCCCAGAAATAGGCATCCATAATTGATGGGATAATCCTCACATTTGGACGAATCTCGACATATACAGAAATCCATGATCCAATGATGATTTGCCTGCTCAATGAAATGATGAACAATCTCAGACGGAAGGGGTATTTCCTCAGGTCTTTCTAATTGTTGATTGATCAGAATTGTTTTTTGCGCAACACTGTCCTTTGGTAGGTAGATGATATCATCCCCCTCGAAGAGCATCTTATCAACAACTTTTCCTAGGAGTGGAATGTTTGTTGCTTTCGCAATCAATCCTCTATTTGGGAAGGTCTTCTTCAATAGCTTGACAAACCACATTGGTCGTGCCATAAAACTGAGGGCTACATTACCACTGATATTCCTATCGTAGTAGACCCAGATGTCAATGGTCATCTTCATATCGGATATATGTGTGAGAGTTTACGATGACAGTTCGTGAAATTCTCCAGCTTGGAAACCCTCAATTATACGAAAGATCTGAGCATGTTACCTTCTCAGAGCTTGATAGCATATCTGAGATAGTCGATGATCTCCATGACACCATGATGGAGTTCAGACGGAAATACAGTGTAGGCAGGGCTATTGCAGCACCACAAATTGGTATAATGAAACGTATTATCTATATGCACATCGATTCTCCCACTGTCTTCATTAATCCAACTCTCATGAATCTTAGTGATGAGCTGTTTGAAGTCTGGGATGACTGTATGTGTTTTCCAGACCTTCTCGTAAGGGTGAGGCGACATAAGCACTGTTCTATTGAATATCGTGATGAAGAGTGGAATCTCAAATCTTTGGATTTGGAGGATGACCTGTCAGAACTGCTTCAACATGAGTATGATCATTTAGATGGCATTCTTGCAGTTATGCGAGCCATTGATGGGAAATCATTTACTTACAAGAATCAACTAAAACTTCACACACCTCAAACATAAAGAGTGTTGAAAACAGTATCCTCATATGCCCCATATCTATTGGATATTCAGTATTGAGAGAGGAAACGGGTCATGAGATACTTACGCATAATTATCATTCTCACTATCATTACAGCTGTTGGATTGGTTGTCGGAGGTGCTGCTTACGGTTGGTGGCTTGGCCAGACAATTTACATCCATACATTCGACATCAAAGCAGGTGTTGGATTCTGGGAAACTTGGACATTAGAAAACAATGTGTTCACAGCATCACTGCTTCTAGCCATCTTAACTAGTGTCTTTACACTCTGGACCCGTTCGACATCTCTCTCCTTCATATCAGCACTCGCACAAACTGGCACGCATCTGAAGAAATTGGACATTCGTACTGGAGTCCTGTGGAGGTTGCTTCAGATTGGTGGATTTTTCCTCTATTATGTGTCAATTGGGGGCTATTCTCTCACTGGCCAGAATGTTGCATTTCTAATGATGCTTATGGGGGATGGAGCAATCTCAGTGACGCCTGCCGAAGTCGGAGTTCTTTTCTCATTACCATTTGCTCCGGGAACTACAGCCTCTTCAATCCAGAGTCTAATTCCAGCGATGGAGGCATATCAGCTCTATGTCGGACTGATTTCAACCGTAATTGTGGCTACAGCAGCACGATTAGTGCTCAGTGTGATTACTGACCTTATGTTGCAACGAAGAGACATCTTTGTTGTGCTGTCTAAGGCGCTTCTCGTGGTTTCATTAGTGTTGATTCTAGAAATCCTCAGTGTACCTACATGGACTGTCAATGCTGGTACTTGGATGAGCTATCTAGCACTGATAATAGCTCTTGGTGCAAGTCTTGTTGGCTCTGTTGTTTTCATGGTTGTACGAGTTCGTTCAGGCGACGTGCAACAACGACTAAGGAGCAAAATCGCTTCTCTTGAGGGAGACCTGGCCCGACTACAGGGCGAACTTCTCTCACTTCGTCAGGAGTACGAAGCTGGAGCGATCGGTGCTGAAGATTACAGAACAAGGGTTAACATGCTTATGGAAGACCGTGTGAACATCTCAAACGAGCTTCGAAGGCTGAAGATCGAACGACTACTACCAATAGGTGGTTCCCAGAAGTCATTTGCCATAGTTGCAGGTTTCCTGATTGTGATTGTTATTATGCTTCCCATTATCCAAGGGCTATACTATGGAATTCAGATGGATGGAGACCGTTACATAGACTGGAAATTCAATCTGCAAACTAACAAGGAGATTAATATTACTACATGGGCTGCTGGATTGAGTGACTTTGAAATAAAACCGATCGAAGATCTAACATTTAATGCCACTCCCGAGAGTGAGGTCGAATCACTCACAACAGTCCGTCAGTGGGACCAAACTGCAAGTTATTTGCGGATGCGGAATCAGATAGGAACGAATTGGATGCAACTTGCAGACTCAGATATAGTCCTGTTGAAGGATCATGAGTATTGGATTGCCCCACTTACTTTCGATACAAGTGCGACTTGGACAAGTTTCATCAATCGCTATATCCTGTACACTCACACGGAAGGTATCGTTGTTCTTGATGCCTTCAGTGGTGAGCTAGTAGAGGGAGCCAATCTTGTTTCACTCTTCAATCGAACGAAGGATGTGAACATCTATTATGGCGAAGGAAGGGGATTCAATGACATTGTATTTGTCAATGTACCAAGCTTTCAGGAAGTAGGAAATACTTCCTTTGAAGGAACTCCTGACTACACTCTTCAAGGCTTTGAGTCCTTCTTCTACTTCCTCACAATGGGTCCCGAAGCTTGGTCATATCTTGGCAGAGATATGGACATGTTGGTCGAACGGGATGTCCTCTCAAGGGTCGATTCAATAATGTTACAGGGACTATCTGTAGACAATGATCCCTACATAGTAGTTGATCCTGATGGAACTCTCTTCTATGCAGTTTCTATCTTTATAGACTATCATCTCTCGACAGGCTACGCGCATGAGAACTATATGCGATTCATGGGCGTCTGTCTTGTGAACATTGAAACAGGTGAGATGGAATTCTATTCTGCACCCCATTCTGATGAGGGGCTGTTCCTAGATATTACATACAGAACCTACTACGATTGGCAAGATACTCCCGACTGGCTGCAGTCGCAGCTGAAATGGCCTGAAGACCTCTATGAGCGTCAGCTAGAGGTTGCGTATATCTATCATGTGACTGAAGGCGAGCAGTGGAGTACTGGCGTTGATTTTCATCAGAAACCAGAGGAATCAGACACTCGATATGTGATCATGAATATTGAGGGCATTGAACGTTTCGTAGCATACCACAACAGCGAGTTTCGCCAGACTCTAGCTCACAATCTTGCAGGCATCTATATCATGGGGTGTGGTGATACTGACTTTGGAAGATTCACATTTTATAAGGCAGGTGAAGATGGGTACGCGAACTGGCTTGGTCCCATTGCCGCTGTTCAGGCATTTGAAACGAATGATGTAGTGCGAACACAACTTCAGCTGTGGGGAGAGCATAGGTATGGAAACCGACTCCTTTACCATCTTGGTGGAGACCTATTCTTCGTAATCCCCGTGTTTCTCGAGGTGGAAACCTCTCAGAACCGTGTCATCCAGAAACTTGGTGGCGTAGGTCTCGTTGATGTGCAGACAGGTGACCGTGTGACGCTAGGCGCGAGCGTAGTAGAAGCCTATTACAAGATGTTTGGCCTTCTGAATCAGACAATTGTTGAGGAGGGTGAAGTTGGTTTCGAGAGTGTTAGCTTCAATCCAGTCACAATTGACTCTGGAGAGTTCGCAAATCTAATAGCTCTGATGCGAAACAATGACAACATCACACAACATCTCTATTTAGACATCGTAGTAGCATCAGAAAGTAACTTCTCAATATACTGGCATGGATCTGAAGTAATCCCAACCATCCATGTAGGTGATAATCAGACTTTCACACTAGACATTGGTAATGTTGGTGCGGGTGACTTGTATGGAACGGCACCGCGTGTGACTGCATACTTGCCTGAGGGTTATGTTCTAGCACAATATCTGGTGCAGATAATCCTACGCACTGATGCCGGAATCGTCGACCAAATCAATCTGCTCTTGACAGTTACCTAGAGCGAGTACTCTCTGTACCATGAGATGGTCCAATCCAGTCCGGTTGTGAAAGGAACAGCTGGAGAGAACCTCAGGACATTTGAAGTCCTCCTCATACTTCCAATACTATCCTTCACGTCCCCCTCACGTGCGTCACGATGAATAATGCTTGAAGTTGATTCTGGGATTCTCTCTTTAACCATTCGAGCTAGGTCTAGAATGCTAGTAGCATCTTCTCCAGATATATTTAGAACCTGATTTGACGCACTCTCAAGCTGACTACCAAGAAGAGTAGCTCTCACTACATCATCGACATAGATGAAACTTCTAGTCTGCCTTCCGTCCCCATCAATAGTGATGTCTTTATTTCGGAGTCCCCGATTGATAAATATAGAAATCACTCCACTATACTCTGAATTCTCTTGGCGCGGTCCAAACACATTGAAGTATCTAAATATCGTTGAAGGAATACCATATAGGTCCCCATATGCAATACTATACTTCTCAGCAGAGATCTTTGAGGCTGCATAGGGGCTCAGAGGAATTAAAGGCGCTTCCTCTGTAACAGGAAGAGTGTTTGGATTTCCATATACTGCTGCGCTAGAACTATATACGAATCTCTTTGCATTGTGTTTTCTAGCCATCTCTAAGGCATTTATGGTGCCATGAACATTGGTGTCATTTACAAGAATTGGGTCTTCAACAGAGAGCTTCACTGATGATATTGCCGCGAGATGGAAGATGACATCAACATCTTCCTTGACTGCAGCAGGGAACTTTTTCTCACAAACATCTCTCTCCAGGAATTGGAAGGTTTCATGTTTCAGAGCATGTGCCAAGTTCTGCATACTTCCAGTCCTCAGGTTATCTATCCCAATAACAAAGTATCCTCTCTCTAGTAGCATATCAACAAGGTGGCTTCCGATAAAACCAGCCGCTCCTGTAACAACAGCTCTTTTCGTCATTGCTAGTGTTACATGTAAAAAGAGTCCTGTTAATATTTTCCAAGGTATTCCAAAGGCCTATATTGTGCAAAGAATGACAATTCATTGGAACCCTCATGTACTTCGTCTATATCATTGAAACAGAAGATGGAACTTACTATACAGGAATGACCAATGATCTTGCTAGACGGTTCCAAGAACACCTCTCAGGGAATTCTAAATCAGCTGCTTATCTCAAAATGCATAAACCAGAATATGTTGTCTATATGACGGAGTGCAGCACACGAGCAGATGCTATGTGTCTTGAACAGCAGCTCAAGAAAGATTACAATCTCAAAATGGAACGTATCGGTCCACGACGTGATATTAGAGAAGTTATTGACACTGAACTTAGTTATCGATAGCGCTCTTCTCGAAGTGTTCTTATCGAGGACTTGCCAGTCAAATAACAAGTGATGCTGATGACTGAGATAGTCTTGGCAATTGATGCAGGAACGACTGGTGTGCGGTCCATGTTCTTCGACAAGAAAGGACGGGTAATGGGCATGGCTTACTCTGAATATAAGAGTGAATATCCCAGTCCATCGTGGGTAGAACAGGATGCTGAGAGTTGGTGGTCAAAATCTTGTGAGACCATTAAAACCGCTCTGGCTGATACTGGTCAAGGACCTGAGAACGTCGTAGGTGTTAGCGTAACAAATCAACGAGAAACGATTGTTCCGATTGCTGAAAATGGAACCCCATTACGAAATGCTATAGTCTGGCAGGACAGACGGACCATTCCTCAATGTGAGTGGATATGTAATCAGATGTCTGAGGATGAAGTCTACTCGATAACTGGACTCACAGTCGACCCTTATTTTTCAGCACCAAAAATACTCTGGATTAAGGAAAAGGAACAGTCCAGCTTCAAGAAAGCACACAAGTTCCTGCTTGTACATGACTACCTCATTCATTGTCTATCTGACGAACTTATCACTGACTTCTCGAATGCCAGTAGGACTATGCTCTTTGATGTTCGAAGAGCCACTTGGTCTGAGAGAATGCTAGATGTTCTCGGAATTCCAAACGAAAAACTACCCACTCCCGTTGAACCCGGGGCACGAATAGGTGAGATCACTGCAAGTGCTGCCAACGATACTGGTCTTGGGGAGGGCACGCCTGTTATTGCAGGTGGTGGGGACCAACAATGTGCAGCTCTCGGTGTTGGAGTGGTCAAGGAGGGCATGCTCAAATCAACAACAGGCACAGGTACCTTCATGCTTGCTCATTCCAAGACTATCCGGTTAGATCCAGGCAGACGAGTGCTTTGTAGTCGTCATGTTGTTCCCAATGCGTTCGTAGTAGAAGCAAGTATGTTCACAACTGGGTCTGCGCTTAAGTGGTTCAGAGATAATCTGGGGAGCGAAGAACGAACTGTTGCACATGACAAAGGCATAGACCCGTATGAGATTATCACAGAAGAAGCTAGCAAGATACCTGCTGGCTCGGAAGGTGTACTTCACATCCCCCATTTTGTCGGAGCTGGAGCCCCAAATTGGAATCCTCACGCACGTGGTATCTTTGCTGGTCTTGCATTGGGTCACACCCGTGCTCACATCATTCGATCCATTCTCGAAGGTGTATCCTATGAGATTCGAACCAATGTTGAAGTGATGCGAGAACTTGGACTGCCATCCAAAGAGGTTCGTGTCACAGGTGGTGCAGCAAGAAGTAAGGTATGGATGCAGATTCAGGCTAACATACTTCGAACACCAGTAATTCGCACTCAGTTAGAAGAAGCTACCGCTGTGGGTGCAGCTATTTTGGCGTTTAAAGGAATAGGGGTCTTCAAATCAGTGACTCAGGCAGCTGAGGAGATGGTGAAAACACTTCCTCCTTTGTCCCCAACAAAAGACACTCTTGAGGTGTATCAAAAGGGATACAAGAAGTTCAAGGAACTGTATTCTGCAATCTCTGACCTACGGCTTGATGAAGACTAGTTTGCATAAACTGCAATCTTGTTTCCTTTGTCAAGTACTAGTATTTTCACATCTGGATCCTCATTTATCCACTCATCTATGACAGTTTGTGGATTTTCTACACTCTCAAGATGAGCTGCCTGCACTGTTTCTTTGTCAAGCTTTGAATATAACAGGACCCGTGACACTCGCTTCAAGAGCTCCGCAAACTTGTATGCTTTATGCTCATAGAGGTGATACCTACCACTAATCGATTCAATAACATCATCAAGAGGCGCAGTAAGTTTGTTGTAGAAATTCTCGATTGCTGAATCTGGGGCGATACCATCTCGGCATTCAGCAAGAAACAGAATCTGACCACCATCAACAATGGCATTCTTTGTAAGTTCAATTGCTCGCTGAGCATGATAGAGGCTCTTGTCTTGAGGATACCCCCCAGGCGAAACAACTACTCTGGTTCGTGGAGTGACTGTGAAGCTCGAGGTTTCATCCAATAGCTCCATTCCACGTGCTGTAACTGGCTCCGGATGCCCTGCATCTGCCCACACAAGTTTCCTGTTACTTGTTATGATAGCAACAAGGAAAATCTTTGCCTTGCGAGTGATAATTCCCATGGCTTCTCTCATATCATCAGCCAAAGGATTGTTTCTTCTGGACTCATCAGGATGAAATGGATGGATTCCAAATGTCGAGCGTGGATTGAGTGCTAGAGAATGGTTAGCTTCAATGGTCTTGAAGGCACATAAACCCGGAAGGAAGTTCTTCACCACGTTCGAATAACCCGCGAAGTAATGTGCCTTCATATCGGACAGACTCACATACACATCATGCCCAATTGCTGAAGCATTTACTATTACTGGAGTCCCTCTTCTGGTTTCTCCCAGGTCAATCATGTCTTTCGACTGGCAGTCGTGAATTGTGACATCATAGTTTGTGAGTTTTACATCATCTGCAGCACGCTTAATCATGTCAACAATCTCTAGGTTTCCAGGATGGTTGACCTCATGTGATCCGGTAGTAATGATGAATTGGACACGATTAGCATCCGTGAGGCGTGGGACAACAGCTGAAATCATCGCCCAGTGTGGTGCATCACGAGTGTGATCCTCAACCAATACGCATACACTCTTACTCTTCGAAATGTCAGAGAGGAGAGGACCATGAGGATTGTCAAGAACTCTTTCAATCCCAGATTGCACATCTGCCGAGGTCTTAGTGGTCTTTGGTTCTATAATTCCTGCAAGGTTCTTTTCAGGAATTACAAGCTTGATAGTGCCATCACCATATGTCACGTTTACATCCAATGTTTTACCTCAATAATGGATGAGAGGAACACTCACAAAAACATTCACCATGGTGCACACTTTGATTTGAATCACCAAAACAGATATTGCACATTACACAACTCAAGGCTCATGAATGAGTCAAATAACAACAAAGAACAGTCAGGAACTGGTATGACGGGCATGGGTCGCTGGCTAGCTGTTTCATCTGAGTTGCCTTGCGCTGTTGTTGCTTTGCTCCTTGTCGGTCAAATTGTAGGGAGTTCGATTGCAGGGCCATCTGGAGCCACATGGGGGGCACTTCTTGGAGCTGTTTTTGGTTTTTTATTTGGTGTTTACAGTGTCTTTGTTACCATACGCTATTTTGACAGACTTGATATCCAGTCAAAGCGTAAAACGACCTATATGCCACCCATGGAAGAAATTCTTGAAGATGTTCGTTTTGACCTAGATGACACTAGCTCCGATGAAACGGATGACTCGTAATATTTTCACTTACTCCAAAAACTCAGAATCGTCCGCATCCAGAACCTCAATGATTAACCGTGTTGCAGTTCTTCCAACTCCTGCAACGATGATTTGGATAAGTAATGCAATGAAGAATGCTCCGAGCGCAATTCCAAAGATTCTGATTGAGATTGAGTCCAAGGTGACAGCCCAAGGGGTAAGAAAATACAGATCAATGAGATACCATGCATAGACACCAGTGATTCCCATCAGTGCGACAAGAAGACCGAAAGCAACTACAACAGTCTTCACTCTAGGCGTGTTCATCTTAACTTCTTCAATACCAGGTCCGACGACAGCATCTCCAATCCGTCTTGAGAACCTGATGAACACGCTCATTGCAGCTAGAAAAACTAGCAGAGCAACAATACTGGTGAGCAGAAGGACAAGGATTTTCAATTCATTATTCATGGCAAAGAACAAATCGCCTACGGCATAGGCTGACAGCGACCCTATCATCATAATGACCGCTACAATCTGTATGACGAAAGTGATGGTTGCTGAGCTTCTGAAGAGGCTTCCAAGATTGATATAATCTTCACGAGGTGCCGTCATATTGACCATCAAAACCGTTGTAGATTGCATGTTATTTGAATTCTTCTACTCTCAATACAAATCATACAGCGCCTTCGTCAAGCTTATATCGTGCATAAATTGTCTGTCGCTAGTCCTCATCAGATTATGAGGAGAAAAAAAATCTATGATGGCCTCCAAGTCTGCAAATGAATATGGCTTTGTCAATGCAAGGATCAGAGGTATGAAGTCTCGCTTCCTTACAGTTGGCAATTATGAAAGCCTCCTTTCAAGTGGCAGCTATGAGGATTTTATCAAGATACTCTCCGGAACTTATTATGGTCAGGTTATTAGTAGAGACTCAAGTACTAGCAGACCTGGTCCTGAGGAGCTAGCTCTTATCCTATCCCATGACTTTGCCAATGTGAGCACGAATCTCTCACGCACACTAACTGGTAAGGTTCGTGACTTCACGAATACCTACTTGGAGATGTTCATGGCAGAGAGTGTGAAATCGATAATACGAGGTGTCCATGTTGGTCTTGATAAGGATGAGATTTTACGCTTTGCAGTTCCTCAAACACCCGAACAAGCAATGTTGTTTGAAACTCTCGTGGATGCTGGTTCAGTAAGTAAGCTTATTGACCTTATCCCACAGTGGGATCTCAGAGTCGCTTTATTAACCAAATTTCCTAGCTATGAAGAGTTCAACTCAACTGCTCCCCTAGAAGTAGCTATTGAAGAATGGTACCTCAAAAATGTCTTGGAGGCATTGAAGGAATTCTCAGCTGATGAAGCAAAACGAGTTCTAGATATCTTGGAGTCAAGAGTGATTCTAAGAAATGCACTGACAGCACTTAGGGCTGTCATACTTCAACTCGAATCCCGTGCTTTGGAGCAGTCATTGATTAGATTTGCCAAAGCTAGGGAGTTTACAGACTCTCTCAAAACTGTGAATACCTGGAGAGATGTCATTAATAGGTTGGACACAACTCGTTTTGGTCAGTTTGCTGGAAGAATCGCCCGACTCTATGAGGAAACCGAGGACCTCTCAGATGTGGAGCTGGCAATTGAGGATTATATAGCTCAGAGAGTAAAACAACAGCTGACCGCATATCCCTTTCACCTAGGAACAATCATTGGATTTTTCAGTCTCAAATATTACGAGGTTAGAAATATCCGTTCGATTGCTGTTGGTGTCGAACGAGGACAGTCAGCCGAAAATATTAGGAAAATGATTATAATCTGGTGAGATTTGGAGGAAACGATCACATGAAAATCGACAATCGAATCAAGTTCATAGCCATGATGTTTATGGGCATAGTACTACTTACACTGGCAGTATTTGCAATTTCTATGGCGGATACTTCGACAGTTCTAAGAGCACTAGGCGTACCAGTTGATAATGGGTATGTGCCCGCGCAACTTGCCGATGGAGACGGTTGGGCCATTCTTGGTCTTGGAATTGGTGCTGGTCTTGCCCTAGGTCTAGCTGGAATTGGTGCTGGTCTTGGAATGGGTACAGCTTCTGCAGCAGCACTCGGAGCCATCACCGAGAAACCTGAAACCTTCGGAAAGAGTATTCTATATGTAGTATTCATCGAAGCTGTAGCAATCTATGGCTTTGTCATTGCATTCCTTCTTGTAGGATACATCCCCACTATTCTCGGTCACTAGTAAGACACAGAGAAACTAGTAGAGGTGATCTTCCTCCCTCTACTCTTTCTTTTCTTCAGTACCAAATAGGATTGATGAGATAGTGTCGCGTATCTTATCTCCATAACGTTCGAGTCTCGCTTCGAATGTATTGTCAACCCATCTGGTTAAGTCCTTGTTCCGCACAACCGCTCCGCCTGTTGCGCGCAGGTTTTCTTTCGCAATACTGAGTTTTGTCTTTTGGCCGGACTTTTTATTCACAGCCGCTTCAACTGCCTTCAGATCGATGTTAGAGGCGTGTCCCTTTGGCACTACAATCTCCAACTCTGACTCTTCCAGGGGTGCTGCCGCATCAACAATCAAACTCTCTAGAGTTGCACCATAGGCTTCCTTTTTCACCAACTCTTCAAGATGTTTCCTTGTCTTTGACATGACCTCTTCGATTAAGGCTTCTTTCGCCTCAAGAAGTTTGTATTTTGACTTGAGCTTAGCACTTGCTTCATATCTTGAAACCTCTGCATTTGCCTCAATCTCAGCCTTGCTAGTGATTGATGCAGTGATACTCTTTGCCTTGGCTCGTGCTTCTTTCAGCTTCTCCTGTTTATGTTCCTCTGCCTCGGAAAGGATATCTTTCTCTTTTTCAGCAGTCTTCAAATTTATGATCTCAATTATGTTTGTCAATCCACTCATGACATCATACCTCCCCTAGTAGGATCTTCACGACTGCTTGATATGCTACATCCTTCTTCTTTTGGGCGGTTTCTTTCATTTTCTTTATGGTCTTCTCTGTTTCCTTGAAAACCTTTGATTCAATCTCCACCTTTCTACTCTCAATATCACTGAGCATTCTAGTAGCAGAGTCTTTTGCCTCTCTCTCTGCAACCTCGATAATCATCCTTGCTTCTTCGTCCGCATCCTCATGGATCTTACGTGCTTTCTTCTTAGCATCTTCGATTCTCTTTTTAGCTGCTTTCTCAGTTTCATGAATCTGGTCGATTTCATCGTGTGGGGTACTCATGACCATTCCTCATAGTGCACGATAGTAGTTCATCACCGATACCATCCCCCTTTAAAGATTAATGTCAGCACGTAAAGGTTATTTAGAGCATAGGATGCATCCCGTGCTTACACAGCTCAGTATAAAGTGCCACTTGGAACGTCAATTCTGAATCTGTGATACTGGTGATTATACAATGAATCTTCGAATGAGTCCTCAGGAAATGATTGTGGCCAAGGTTGTTTCACATAAGGATTTTGAGAGACAGGTCTTGAAGTCAATAGAGGAATTCGCTCTCTTTGAATTCATTGATGTTCGACGACAAGCTGGAATTGTTGATGTTAAGAGGACACGCGAAGAGGAAACCGTTTACTCTGCTCTCGAACGATTGACAAAGATTCTCGAATCGCTTGAGATTGACAACACAAAACGGACTGGAGTCTACACTGAGGTTGAGGATACAACACTTCAGAACTCACTTACACTAGCAGCAGAGGTTATCTCTGCTGTCGAAGCAGAGGTCCTAGATATTGACTCCAAGGCAACGATAGCTCGCCTAGAGATGGAGCGTCAAAGGGGAATTGCTGATGTTGCTATGTCCCTTAAACCGCTTGGTATAGATCCTAGTTTTATTGGCACTACTGACTTCACATTCACCACTGCTGGAATTATTCCCTCAGGAAGAGAGTCTGAATTGGAATGGAGTATCAATGAGGTCACTGAGGGTGCTTTTACAATAGGTCGACTACCACTGAAACGAGGGGGCTCTGCATGTGTCATCACTGTGCCTGTTGAACTGAAAGACGCTGTTGAACGAATTCTCTCTGCAATGCAGTTTGAAGCATTTGCTATTCCTGAAGACTCTGCAGGTCAACCAGAGAAGATTGTGACTGATGCTGAGAATCAGATTGCTGAATTGAAACAAGAGGTCGAGCAACTCGAGATCAGTAAAGAGCACATAGCACTGGAATGGGGGTCACGAATTCTAGCTGCTTGGGAAACCCTTGATATCGAGCGACGGAGAATTGACAAAAAGAGTTTCATTGTTTACACTGAGCAGTCTATAAAGATGTGGGGGTGGATTCCAGAGGGTAAGGAAGCTGAGCTAGAGTCTATTCTACATGCAAATGTGGGCCCTGCTCTCGAAGTGACCTTCGATAAGCCTGATTTCGCAGAGGTTGAGGCACCTACCTACATCTCAAACCCTTCATTCATGAAGCCAACAGAGGATGTTGTCAAGGCTTTTGGGATTCCCTCTCGACATGATTTAGACCCTACAAAGTTCATGGCACTCTCTTTCCCAATAATCTTCGGGTTGGTTTTTTCGGATGTTGGACAAGGTTTCCTGATCCTCCTCATTGGATATGCTGCCCTAAGAGCAAACAAGAAGGGTCAGGACTGGGGTTCTATTCTAGGATATGTCCAGAATGGAGCTCAAGGTTTGATGCTGATGGGCATTTTTGCGATGATAGGTGGGTTCCTGTTTGGGAGCTTTTTTGGCGCAGAAACCGTCATTGAACCCTTGTGGCCAATATTTGCACATACTGATCCAAACCGTGCAACACATATGCTCAAACTCTCGATCGAAGTTGGAGTCATTCATATCTCATTGGGAATAATTCTGAGCCTCTATAACGAATTGAAACACAAGCACAGACGAAAAGCCCTGATTGCAGTATCATATCTGTGGTTATATCTTGGCTTCATTAACCTTCTTTTTGGTGTTAGCTACAATAGTATTGGAAGCTGGTTCTCTGCAACTGGTACCGTTTCCCTATGGCTTCCAATAATTGGTATTGGGTATGGTACCGGCTCTCACAATCCGTTTTATCCCGTCCTTCCAATAGCCCCGATGATGTTCACACTATTGATGTTTGTTATTCCACTTGTAATCATGATGATTGCCTCGTTTTTAGGAAAAATGGATGGCATTGTATATTTCTTAGAATATGTCATTG
Organism: Candidatus Thorarchaeota archaeon SMTZ1-45; assembly: GCA_001563335.1. Classification (GTDB taxonomy): domain Archaea; phylum Asgardarchaeota; class Thorarchaeia; order Thorarchaeales; family Thorarchaeaceae; genus SMTZ1-45. The sequence goes on from LRSL01000054.1 coordinate 17,425, forward strand.
GAATGATTAGTCACACTGTCAGCTATGCACGTATCTTTGCGCTGAATACAGTCCACATTATCCTCAGCAGTGTATTCATTATACTTCCTGAGCTGTTCTTTATCTACTTCCCTCCCCTCTCATTGTTTGGGGTTGAGATTATTCCTCATGAAGTACATACTCTGCACTACAGTGGAGTACCAAGAATGCCTTTCCTTGGTGCTGCAATTGGTACATTAATAGTTGGAATTCTTGAGGGTCTCCTTGGATTTATGCACACACTCAGGTTACACTTTGTTGAGTGGTTCAGCAAGTTCTATCATGCTGGCGGTGTTGAGTTCCAACCATTCCGTGTGAAACGTCTACACACAGCGAAAATCACACCACAGGCTATTGCCTCAAACATTCCGGTTTCATGACAGATTAAGAATCATTGTTCCGCTGACCCAAGGTAGAGTGCAATAAGCTCAGTTTCGCCCTTCTCGCTTGGGTCTTGGTCTCTCTCTAGCCGTTGTCTGTTGTCCCAGATACTCCTTGCCAGTAGGTCCGTAGTCTTCGCACGATTATCGACATTCTGAGCTGCTTGTGCATCACCTACTGACTGAAAGACCTGTGCTGCCACTGTATAGTTGCCAACAGCTTCTCGAAGCTGGTCGTTTGCATCTGTGTAATGCATCTTTGCCTTGGATTTCTTTCCTGTCTTGAACATGTATTCTGCCATGAAGTCACTTCGGGCTCCCAGGATTCTAGAGAGGTCTCCTTTGAACTTCATTACTACACCTTGAAGCTGCTTCACTTGAATCTCAACATTATTCCTGATACGTATCATTTCACCCTTCACGCTGTCAAGCTCATTAGCAGCCGACTCGAATGATGCTACAGTCTGCTTTATTCTAGATATTGCCCCATCATGTATTTCCAACGCATCCTCAATTGGATCCTCCTCCTCGAGCTGTGCTAACTCATCCTCTAGTTTCCTGAAAGCATTCATCCTCTCGATCTGTGCTCTGAATGACCATTGCTCAGACTGTCTTGAATATACTTGTGCCTCTGAAGCGAAAGCTGTAGCCAATGCAAGCTTTCCTAAATCTGTAAGCTCTGCAGCCTTGGCTTTTTCACCAAGGACTTTGTAATATGAGGCTGCTTCAGCGGCGTGAAGATTCTCAAGAATACGGGACATGATGAACTTCACTCCATGTGTCAGCTGAGAACTCAATTGAAACTGAATCATGTACTTGACATTATTGAGGAGTGCAAGTGTTCTGTTTCGAAGGTTTCCCACTTCTTGATCTTCCGCCTCAATGCTCAAAAGAATGCCCAGACTGTTTAGACCCTCGCGAATCGCATCCAGTGCTTCGGCTGGATTGCTTACCATTAGTTCCTCGGCTTCATCTAGGTCTTTGCCCACGTCTTGAATGAGCCCAGTCTTTCGAAGGTCTTTGGCAAACTCAATCTGGTCAATTATATTGCTGATATCGTCAGTCTTTTTCTTACGTTTGTCAAGAAGGTCCTTAACGAATGTGTATGTCTTTAGGTCCTCCTTGATGGCGCTAGTGAGTTCTCGTGTCTTCGCCAGTTTTTCTGCCCTTTCCAGATTTTTGAAAATGTCCTTCAAGACAAGATTTGCTTCGCTCTTATTGTTGAGCGTAATTAATTCTGAAAGAGTTTGTACACTTGCCTCCACGCTACAATACAGAGACTGGGCTTTCTTCTGCTCTTTGTCAATACGTGATTGCTCAGCATTGGTCTGAAGCGCAAGCACTTCTCTGAAACATTTCTCTGCCCGACCAAAGGCATCAGAAGCCACTTGGTAGAGTTTTGAAGCGTCCTCTAAGTTACCTGCACGCATCTGAGCATCGGCAATGTCAGTGTAGGTCATGGCGAGGTATACCTCGCTAAGTCCTGCGGTGTTCTGTTTCCAGGATTTTATCATTGATAGTCTATCTTTTTCCTCACGTTTTTTTCCGAAGTGTGGAATCGCCTCATTGTAGAGGTCTGTTGCTTGTTCAAATATGAAAGAGCTAATGATGTCCCGCCAGACAAGCTCATCGAATGGATTGAATGCTTGTCTGAATGTGCTCTCTTGACTGATGAGTTCGTTCAAGAACTCGTCATAGAACTCAGCCTCCGCACTCTTGTTTCTTCCAAGTATGGATGAAAGCTCAGCATCTTTTGCTTCATGGCTCTCTTTCAAGAGGGCGTAGGCTTGCATACCTAGCGCAACTCGCCGGAGTTTTTGTGTCCCATCAACTTTCATAGGAACCGCAGAGAATGGTTTCTCGAGCATCGTATAGACTGCTGCAAGATACTTAGAAGCACTTTTCATCTTGTCCACATGTTCCTCCTCAACTAAAGGTCCACTTGCCGCGGCGGCTTGATGAAGCCATGCCATAACTCGAGCCATCCAAACATCAGCCAAGTTTCCCTGAGCCTGCGCTGTTAGCTCTTCAAGCGCTCCCTCGAGTTGTTTCTTAGCCTCTCCCTCACTCTGTGCAATCCTATTTCTCAAGTATGCAAGATCAAAGTCATCAATCATGATCTGTTCACTGAAGGCTGCAATATTATCGTAAAGCTCTGTGAATGAGTCATGCATCTCTATACGCTTTTTCTCAAGTCCCTCACGGTCATCTATATCATGGAGCGCAAACTCTCTCACAGCATCTTGTGCTTTAATATTCTGCTCGAAAAGTAGACTAGTAAAAATTGTAGTATCGTCTATATCAGCGTCATCCTGTTGACTTGCTTTCTTCTTCGAGCCAGGTAGAACATCACTCAATAGAGCATCCTCCTATTATGTCGCGCCCAAAGAAGAAACAGCTTACTCTTACTTAAGAGTACTTACGCTGAGCGCCTTCTCAAAAACCGACAATATACTCGTCGCTACCAATGATACAATGCCACTTGTATAACTACTCGTCGTCAGCAGTTCTGAATCTTATCTGTCGCCCATCTCGAAACTTTATGAGATGACCATCATCTACAAGCTTGTTCAGAACTTCACTGGTTCTTGATCGGGATCTTCCCCATTTCTCAGCCAACTCCGTGGCTGTGAGTCCTAGATCCTCCTTCTGAAGGAGGTTCACAAGTCTGGACCAGCTAATGTCTCCTTCTAAACAGTTACCAGGATCGCTGAAGACATTGTACTGCCCTGAGTCATAAGGAGAACCCGCATCTGAGGTATGTTTCAACCTGCTGGTGAGCTCTACTATGGTGTCTTTTAGAGTGTAAACAGTCTGTTTCAACTCGTGAACTTCCTTTCGAAGCTCTTTCAACTCCTTATTTTCAGTCATGATACATCTCCTTCTTAGCTCTTTTCATAGTCTGGACGGAACTCGATATAGTTCCTTCTTTTCTTCTTCTTCTCCAGACAATCTTTAATCTCATCAACTTCGAAGTCCAATTCCTGAGTGGGCTTGTAGTTTTCCATTTCCTCCAATCTGCCCTTTCTACTCAATATTACTTCCGTTTCACCAGGTAGAATATTGACTTTCTTACCATCTTTCCTATCACTAGGTTTAGATGTGGTGGATGAAACAGACATATCGAGTAATTCATATTCAGACTTCTTCATCCGAAGGATATTGTCGAGAATTTCCCTTGTTTCCTTCATACAACGGTCTCGTTTATGCTGGTATGTCATCGTGTCCGACAACCGTCAACAACAATCAACAATAAACACATAATGGTCTCTTGAGTATATAAGCCTTTGGTAAAATACGTCTTGTCTGCTATCCGTCTACGTACATAGTCCTGGCAAAGGTTATGTATCCTGTATGAGCGACCATCCATGTCGTGGGTCGCGTCTTGTTCTCACGCACCATTATCTCTCGCTCCAGAATCTCAAGAGTCTTTATCATGCCCCATTTCCCACCTTCTCCGAGTGCCTTACACGTCTTCATGGTTTGCTCTATGGTTGGACTATAACTCGCGATATATCGACTTGGTCGCAACACACGATGTGCCTCATCTGTGATCTCCCATGGCGTGGCAAGATCGAGAACCACTGCATCAAGATTGTCTTCTTTTATGCCCTCCAGAATATCCTGATTGTGCATTGTGATGTTCTCGATGAGTCCATACTTTTCTAGATTCTTCTTTGCCCCATTATACATGTCTTCCCTGATTTCATAAGTGTAGACATGACCAGATGGTCCTACAGCTCGAGCGAGGATGCCAGTTAATGCTCCAGAACCTGTACCAGATTCAACAACTCGAGCTCCTGCACCAATAGCAGCTTCAATAAGTATAGTTCCTGTATCCTTGGGATAGACAATCTGTGTGTTTCTGCCCATTGCAATCTGAATGTCTGTGGGACTAGGTCTGTGGATCTGGAATATGATCCCTGAGTGACTCTCAATTTTTATTCCATAGGGTCTACCAATCAGGTCATCGAACTTAATTATTCCCCTATTGGAATGAAATTCCTCACCTGCTACAACTTTCCGTATCCAGTTTCGTTTTGCATCAAGGAATATGAAGACATGACTGCCTTCTTGAATCTGGTCTTGCATGATGTGCCACTAATGAACTGATGTTTTGAGTTTTGCTGACAACCCATTCTTCCTATAATTGGTGCCGCGCGCAACTACAAAGCTTTATTCGAAGTCAGATTTGAGTTGTCCAGAGGTGTTCATTTGAGAAAACCATCCACGCCAGATGAAGACGAGATTGACGCCGCCAGCCAAACAGACAAACCAGTGGATCTTCTACCTAAGTCCGCGCTTCCGTACCATCCTCGTGTAAGCGACCCACTTGATCTGCTTGTTGATCTTAGCGTTGGTGTCGTACTAGGTCGCTCAGAATCATTCCACAGAAAATACCATACTGGTGGTCTAGGAACTATAGGAGGTGTCGCTGAAACTTCCGATGATATCCTCACTTCATTGATGGGAATGCCTGTCACTCTTGATCTAATGAGCCCTCATGTTATGTTTGTTGCTGGAAAGAGAGGCTCAGGGAAGAGCTACACTCTAGGAATAATCGCTGAAGAACTGGCTCTTGCGATGGAACGAAGGGAGATTGAGGTTGCCGTAGTCGTCGTGGACACTGTGGATGTCTTCAGACAGATGGTTGACGCGAATGACGAACAGGTTGACCTCCTGAAGAAATGGAACCTTGAAGCCAAGGGTTTCTCTGTCGCAGTATACATTCCACGAAGGACCTATGTAGGACTTCCAGATGAGGTCAAGAAGAAGGCTCGATTGTTCCCCCTATCCATTGGACCAAGAGAATTGACTGTTTCAGACTGGAGTTATGTGCTTGAGAAGGGAGGATCTTTGAGTACTACCATGGAGAACCTCATTGGAGAGACCTTGGAAAGCGTTCGAAAGGGATATACACTCGCCTCTGGTGAAAAAGTACCCCTCAAGCGTGACTTCAGCATCAAAGATATGATTCAGTGTATCGAGTCCAACCCTGCAATAGAAGAGCTCTATAAGCCCGCAACAAAAACAGCGCTTATACAGCCATTGAAACGCGCTGATAGATTAGGAGTCTTCCATCCTGGAGGAACTAGTGCGCAAGACCTTGCGGTCGCTGGACAGATTACAGTGATTGATGTTGCCCCTCTTGGGTCTGATGCAGAAGCTGTACTAGCCATTTTGACTAATATGCTCTGTCGACAAGTTTTGACATATAGAATGGCTTGGACTGATGAGGGGACCAGCGCTCGTGAAGAACTACCTCCCACATGGTTGATTATCGATGAAGCACACACACTTGTTCCAAGAGGTGGGAACACTCCTGCGAAGGATGCCATCATCGGATATGCTAAACTTGGTCGTAGATTTGGTTGCAGTCTTGTCCTCTGCACGCAGCAACCCTCTGCGGTTTCTGACGATGCCATATCACAGGCTGACATCATCATTTCACACTCTCTCTCACATGATAATGACATCAGAGCGCTCCAACAGAGGGCTCCAGCTGTGATGCCTGACCAGTTCCGGGATAAGGTATTCATCAGTAGTCTGCCTCGTGGTGTTGCTCTTGTTTTTGATCAATGTACGGAAAACAAACGAGGGTTTATCATGCAGGTGAAACCTCGCCTTTCACGACACGGGGGAACTGATAGACTCTCTGGACTTTTTGAAGCAGTACGTCTTCTTATTCCTGAAGATATTGAAGACGAAACTGAACCCGAAGTAGAAGAAGAAGAACTTGAGGTGGTTGAAGAGGAGCCTATTGAAGACCTTCCAGAGGTCCCGAGACCACCACTAAAGCTCAGTAAGGAGGACTGGAAGGTTCTTGATGGCTGGATGAAGGACTACATCAAGACACTATTCGATCAAGAAAAGCAAGAATATGATATTATTGATGAATCTGCACCTCGTATAGAAGAACCTCCTCTAGAGCCAATGTCAACTTCTATGGAATGGGAGCTAGAGAGAGTACCAATTACCGAGCTTGATACTGACCAGATTCGAATACATAAATTCGGTCCCCTGTCCGCACTTCTCCTTGGGAAGGCCATGACCAGACAGGTCCTTTACAGTCGAGCTTCTCACGAATTCCTTTTCACATCCGAGAAGGATGTACGAGAAACCTGTCTTGTGGAAAGAGATAGCGGGGACCCGCTTGAACTTATAGAAGATGTGACCTCTGCGCTGATATCTGCTGGCTTGACATTGGATGAACTAATTCATGAGCATAATTTCACCTTCGTGTGCTTCAGAATGGATGACCTGAGGGTTGCGTTCACGGTGGGAACCAGCGAAGAGAAAGTGTCTATTCCTGTTGTTATTATTGGCAGTAATAGGAGCAAAGTTGGGAAGCTTGCAGGTCAAATCAGAGGCATCCTGCCCTCTTAGAGGTCAAATTGCCCCCAATGCTTGCCCTTATAAGGCTCTGAAAGCAGTCCGCACAACGGTGCAAGAAATGACTCGGGAAGATATTCAACCTCCAGTCAATCTGAAGATTGCCTCAATGATAGACTTGGCTCGAATGCTCGTTTCGTGGTCACAGAGAGACCGACCTGCAAGTATGCTATATTTTGAGCATAATGGAAAGCACATCTACGGGACACTCATTTCCAATCATGGTTATTATCAGTACTATGGAATGCCTTTATGGGTTCATGCAGAAGGTGATAGTCCGCCTAAGGGTAGTTTCTTAGCTTACAAAGCTCGACCAAAAGAAGCCTTGGACTGGGTTGACAATCTCGAAGGATCAGAACCAATGACCGTTCACCTTCCCATCATTAAGTTGGCTGGGAAGCTTGATATTCTTGATTTCTAGAATCAACTCCGAAATTGCACTATAAGCGATCTCTCAGGAAATAGTTTTGTCTTATATGTACACATCATTGAGTTCATAGGCAAATCTGTTTCGTGAAACATTGTTGATTTTTGGTTTTAGAGGTGCTCTATTTGGTTTCCAGTGATGAAGCTACTCCCCAGGCAGCGAGGGTGGCACTGAAGAGGGATATCGGCTGGTTTGGATCCTTCTCCATGGGTTACGCTGATGTAGGTGCAGACATCTATGTAGCCTTAGGCTTAGTCGCTGCTTATGCAGCTGGGTGGGCACCCGTGGCTTTCATCATCGCCTCAATCACATATATCGCAACAGGTCTGGCATATGCTGAGCTGGCTACTGCATATCCCTATGCTGGTGGTGCTCAAGTTTATTCAATGAAGGCATTCAATGACTTTGCAGGATTCCTCGCAGGATGGCTTGTTATGCTAGATTATACTGTCTGCACAGCACTCTTCGCTATCGCTACAACTGGATACCTTACCTTCTTCTTTCCAATCCTAGCACAGACAAGTTTCATTATTTCAATTCTGGGTCTTGAATTCACTGTCAGCGCCATTGGCCTCTTTGCATTTGTGATGGTGATACTTCTCATTAGTATCAACATTATGGGGATAAAAGAGGCATCCAATCTCAATATCACTATGGTTGGACTCAATATTGGCGTGCTTTCCATAATTATCATTCTGGGAATACTGCTATCCTTCAATGCTGGTCTATTCAGCACTCAAGTTGTGATTCGTGGATTGCCTGATCAAGTTGGACACATCTCCTATATCTGGAGTGCTGACTATAGCAATCAAAACTTCCTCTATGCGGTAACCTTGGCAATGAGCTCATTCATAGGCATAGAATCGATAGCACAGGCTGCTGAGGAAACAAAGCGTCCTGACAGAATCATCCCTCGTGCTACTAAGATGTCAATTATCTCAGTTCTTGTCTTTGCTGTGGGTCTTTCTCTCATAAGTCTTGGAATGATTCCATGGGATACACTGGCTGCAAACCTATCAAATCCCATCTCTGCTCTAGTCCAGACCATTCCCTTTTTTGGTCAGTCAGTGTATTTTCTCGCAATCATTGCATTCACCGGGTTTGCGATTTGCCTAGTTTCTTCAAACACGGGAATCATTGGTGTTTCACGCGTGGTTTTTTCGATGAGCAACTTTGGATTGTTTCCTCAATGGTTTTCGCAGGTCAATCCAAAGACAAGAACTCCAATCAGAACGATTATTGTATTTGGTGCTATTGGTGCTTTGATGGCTCTCATCGGGCACTTGGACTGGGTTGCAGATCTCTACAACTTTGGTGCTCTTCTCTCCTATCTGATGGTCAACATCTCTCTCATCGTCTTACGCCATACCGACCGTGAAACCTATCGTTCTTGGAAAGTGCCATTTTCTTTCCAACTGAATATAAGAGGCACAAGATATGAGATTCCTCTTCCAAGTTTTCTTGGGATTATCGCATGTTCTTCTATCTGGATTTTGGTGGTACTATTCCATCCAATGGGTAGGCTCTTGGGTTTCAGCTGGATGGGGATTGGAATCCTAATTTACACCTTACACCGACGTCATATTGGTAAACCGTTCTTGAGTAGGGATATTGGCTCAATGATCAAACCAATGACATACAAGATGAATGCTCTAGTGCTTCTTCGTCCTGAAGAGAAGGAGGAAGTGGCTGAATCGATCTCCAGTAGTCTGGATGCAAGATTTCGCCTAACTCTGATGAGCATAATCTCAACAGACAAGTGGGAATTGTCTCTTTCCAAGGCTGATGAGTATAGACGACTCCTTGAATCAGATCTCAAGGAGATTGCTTCAAACCTTGAGTCATCAGGATTCGAAACAGAGTCAAATGTGCAATTGGGCTCATTAAAAAGAATCGTAGCGGAGGCGGCTGTTTCGGAAAAATACGATTTCATTGTGTTGCTACGTGGAAAGGTGTTTAAGAAAGGAAAGCGAAATGGCTTCGAGGATATGATATCCTTTGTTTCTACTGTGGCTCCTGGCAAACTTATGGTGGTGCGCAGATAATGTCGAAGATACGTGTCATACTCAACATAACAATAGAGTCGAGAGACCTCGATGATGTTTCAAAAGCTCTCGCGGAATTACCTGAGGTTGCTGATGTCTATGAAGTGACTGGAGAGTCCGACATAGTGGCAATCGTAGAGGCTGATGATGTGGTAGACTTCAGAAACATGTTGAAGAATAAAATTCTGAAGATTGATGGTGTGAAAACCACTGTTTCAAGCGTCATCATGTATATTCACAAGAAAGATGGTGAAAGTGTAGACTAGTTTAGGAGGGCGATATATGGGCACTATCGATGATGCGGTTCTGATGCCAGTTTCAGGTCAGATTGAGTATTCCGACATGGTCGCAGCGATGCTACCACTCTTAAAGTTCCAAACAAGTCATATCACATTACTTCATGTCATTGAAGCTCCTGTATCCACTCCCCTCGAATCTGAGGGCATGGATGAGATATTCAGAGAAGCAGAAACGAAAGTTCAACCATTACAAGACTGGTTAAACAAGCAAGGATATATTGCTGAGATAAAGCTCGTTACTGCTCGCGATGTGTCATCTGCAATAGCTGAAGAGGCCGGCACCTCAAAGTATTCCATGATATTCATGATGAAGCGACGTAGGAAAAAGGGTATTCTTGGACTCTTTTCAAAGAGCGTTACTGAATCTGTGATTCGAAATGTGGATTGTCCAGTTGTGACTATTCTTGTTTAGATAGTAATCTGATTATTCTGTAGTCAAATCATCATCGAGTCGTTGTGGATGTTTGACAAATTGTGTGAGTTTGTAGGTCCTTTTCAAGGTCTATCAGTACACAATCTTGGTGTACAAGTTGTGTGACAAGATCAAGCTGAAAAGCGGTGCTAGTTGGCAGACTCTTCGCAAAGCAAGCAAGCAGGACCTTGCGGCTGGTGAGATGGTTGTGGTCTGTCCTCGATGTCATGTGGCCTTCGTAGTAAAGGATAAAGAAATGGAAATAGCAGTTTAAAATGTTAAGACTATGATTATTTTCCATGGATCTAGCTCACTTTTGAAAACCTTATTCTCTTTCTTTTCTACTTCTAACATAATAGATCAAATAGATTGAATCAATGATGACCAAGATAATTACACCCGCAATAAAAATCAGTCCAAATCCTATGACCAATCCCAGTGTTACAAGACAAATTATACCAACTGTGATTATGATTATGTCTGTAATGGAAAATCGAGTTCCTAGTACTTTCATAATTGAAACTCGCCTTGTTCTAATATAGCTGGATTTGCATTTAGGTTCTTACACAAACCCAATCCCAGCTATCAATGAATCTCTCGCGAAGATGCTCTGAGATAGCTGACACTAGTTAGCGCCGCATAGACCAAGAATGCAAGCCAGATAATTGCTGTAATTAGCAGCAGGTCTGTCTTAAAGAACAACTCAACAACTAAGAAGAGACCTATCACAAACAGGTTTGAAACTCCACCTATTGTCGTGTCATTCTGGACCTTGAGGACAAATTTCACGATATACATGATCCCAACTATTGACAACGAAATCCAGTTTATGATGCTGGTGAACAGAATGGATTGATTCAAGAATGGAATTGTGCCTAGTGGAGTAGGGATCGGTGGAAGATATAGAATCAGAAACACCATGAAGAGGATGAACTCCAGAAGGCGTATCCATCCTGCGGGTGTTTTAGTGTAAACCTCACCATAAAGCCCCCTGTCATATTCTTGTGCTCCAAAGTAGATGAAATAGATGGGTGCTCCAAAACTAAGTGCGTTGACCAAGCATTGAGCGAAACCATATACAACCTGTAACCAAAACGACTCCCATGTCGCTAGTATGTATTCCCAAACATCTAAGTAGCTTGGAAGGAACTCAAGCATAACGAAGGTGGGAAGTATGCAAAGGGCAAGCGCTCCGAGTACAGCAAGTGCTGCTCCAGGCTTGCCACCACCGAACTTTCCTATACCAATCCTGTAAAACACAGTTCCTGCGACAAAGAGGCCAAGTATAATCGCCAAGGGTGGAGTAGTCATTGGCAATACAAACAGCATAAGCACGAAAGCCGCGTTGATTCCATAGAACACCCGCCATCTGAGTGGAACACTAGAAATGGTCTCATCCATTATGTGTACTGTATTTGCCAACCTATACCGTTGATAGTAGATCAGTCCAAGCCATGGTGCAGAGAATACAATTGGGACTGCAATGTAGTGGAAAAGCCAATCAAGCAGTGTATCTCCAAATGGCATCATTTGTGGTATGAATAGCATTAGTAAAAAGAAATAAACTGGCCCAATTATTGCGAGCAGGACGACTGCAACCCGTGTGGCTATCCAATCCGGACTCACTTTGACTTCTCCATGCATTCGTTTTCTTGATTTAGATATAAGTGTACACGAGATTTATTTAGTAGGACAGTGAGCGTGTACCCAAACCATTAGAGCATGGAATAGGTGAGATTCGCGTGTATAAAAGAAAACTTACCGCATCGAGTTTTGTGAGAAAAAGCAAACTGATTATTGGTCTTGATTTGACTGCTGAGATGGCGGGAAAGAATGAAGCTGCAATTAAGGTCGAGAAGGAACGACTAGAGAAGGAGGCTCTTCGAATAATATCTCTAACAGCTGAGCATGCAGTTGCTTTCAAGATCAATCGTCATCTGATTCTACCAGTTGGTCTCTTCGACGGAATTCCACGTATCATAAAAGCTATTCATGATGCTGGGATTACTGCGATTGCAGATGTTAAGCTCAATGATATAGGAAACACCAACAAGACTATTGCAAAGTACTATTTCGATGCAGGCTTTGATGCGCTTATTGTGAATCCCCTTGTTGGAATGGAGGGTGGTCTCGATAGTGTGTTTGAGATGGCTCTAAACAGGAAGCGCGGAATCATCACGTTATGTTACATGTCTCATCCAGGAGCGAGGGAGGGATATGGACTCTATGTTTCTCCGGATGGTAAGAAGAAACCAGAGCCCTTCTACCACCATTTTGCTCGAATAGCTAGGAAGTGGGACACTGATGGTGTGATAGTTGGAGCCACGTATCCAGAAATAATCACTGAGGTCCGAGAGGTCTTAGGTTCAGAGATTCCAATCTTGAGTCCTGGGGTTGGTGCGCAGGGTGGAGATGCTCGGGCTGCCATTGATGCAGGTGCTGACTTCGTTATTGTTGTGCGATCGATTATTGAAGCTGCTGATCCTGCAGCCGCAGCTGCTCAATTTGCCGCAGAAACTCGATAAACAACTGTTTGTGCAGATGCACATTATGAACGTTCACTTTTGTACATTACAGCTCGGAAGGGCACAATAAAATGATTTCCGATGTGGAAAAGAATAAAGGATAATTTACGAAGTTCATGTACAGAAGTGTTCATGCTTCGTGATTTGGGGATTAGCTGCAAATCCTCCGGAGCGAGTAGATAATGGCAAACACAACAGGCAATGGCTATGGCTTTGCTACCTGGACTAATTTTATCGAAGAATCTCAGATAAGAGCTCTTCTCAAGTATAATGTCAAGTACTATTTTGCTGGCGGAAAACCTGGTATAATACCCACTGGTATCTTCGCAGACATCATGGCAGACTTGAGTGTCAAATACAAAGAGAACCCGAAGTTAGCGCTTGACGACTTTAACTATGGTCCAACCGGTGGTGAAACCTGGTTCCTAAAGACGCTCGCTAAAAGACTCTGTGATGTTAGAGGCATTCCTATTGACTGCGAAACCGAATGGGATAGAGTCGCAATCACAAATGGCTCTCAGCAGGCAATCTACGCGCTACTTGACACTTTGATTGATCCAGGAGATGTGATAATCACACCATCTCCAGCCTATCTTGGGTTCTTGGCACCCGCTGAGAAACTCGGAGGGCGTGTCATCACGATTCCAACTGATCTTGATGGAATCATCCCGGGGGATGTTGAAAAAGCAATCGAAGTTTCAAAAAAGAAATTTGGTAAGTGTCCGGATATAATCTATGTAGTTCCTGACTCTGATAATCCAAAAGGCACAACACTCCCAATGAAACGACGCCAAGCACTCTTTGATATTGCAGAAACATATGAGATACTCCTCATTGAAGACGCAGCATATGCAGAGATTCAATTCAAGGAGAATCCAAAAGCTATCAAAACTCTAGATAAAGAAAATAACCGTGTAGCCTACCTAGGGACTAGTAGCAAGGAGGCTGCTGTCCTAAGAGTTGGATACTCGGTACTTCCATCAGATGTTAAGGAACAAGTACTCAAGGATAAGGGTTACCTTGATCTCTGTACTACAACATTGGTACAGCGTATTCTTGATGAATACTACAAGAACTATATTGATGAAGCAATGCGTGCTGGAATTCCAAAATACAAGAAACGCTATGAAGCAATGGCAAAGGCAATTGATGCCTCATTCCCAGCTGGTGTGAGGACAGATCCTACTGGGGGATTCTTCATCTGGTGGCAGAGTAATGATAAGAAGTTTGATGCAGGGGAGTTCATGAAGCGTGTGGCAATTCCAAACGATATACTCTATGTTCCAGGAGCTCCATTCTATCCTCAATCCGGACATAGGTTAACAAAGGATAACACAGACCTTCGGAAGAGTCTTCCCCAGCCAAATACTATGAGACTTGGATTTTCATATTTGCCACCTGAAACAATCTCAGAGGGAATTGAGCACTTAGGTGACCTTCTATCAAAGGAACTTGGATAATCTTAGAAAAAGAAGTTCACGAATATTGTAGCTCCATTTTTCATTGGACCAATATAGGCTCGTTCAAATGGTCCGAAGAGGTCTGAGAATCCAGAGTTTATTGCCCACTCTATCCATGCCCATGACGATTCTTGTCCCAATTTATTCTCAGAATATTGCCCAAATTGCCAGGACAAATACCGTTCCAAATCTAGTTTTTGAAACTGGAGCTTTTCATAAGCATCTCCTGATGCTTGTGCAATCTTGCTATCGATATTCTCTAGACTTTCGTTTAGACTCGCATGAGTATCAAGAATTAGTTTCTTCAAATTGACAAGCTGTTTGTTCATCTCATCAAATTGGTTCTTTCTTCTACACTTGGAAATCTGTCCCGTCAGTTTGAACATATCCTTACTATGAAAGACCTCAACACCTTCAAACTCAAGACTCTTAGCTAGTTCCTCATTCCATGGTGTGTTAAAGTAAACTCTCGGATATTTGATGAACAGTGGGAAAGGAATCTCCATTGCTCTTGTAGATGGAATAACTTGCGCATAATATGCTGTTTCTCCAGGACCCCCAACATGTACTACTGTTGGAATGAGTGTGTCAATCAAAATCTGTCTAGTATCTACTCGTGGTGACAGTTGAGCCGCAATCTCTCCAAGATATGGGCTATCTGTTGAAGTTTCAATTTCGATTGACTCGGAGCAAGATGGACACTTGCCTGTCAGAACAGCTGTAGCTCCTAGGTCCTCATAATGGAGCTCTGTTCGACTATTGTTACATCCTGGATTAGGACACTCATAAAAGAAGGGAACATAATCCGTGCCTCTACGTCCAATTCCTGGTTCATATCCGTGAAACTCAATGAGATCTGTCATTTCGTCGAAAGTGTTCAGAAACCGTTCTCTGTTATTTCTTACAAGTAGAAACTCCATTCCCTCAACAAGAAGCTCGCGTACCTCTTTTTCAGAAGCAATGAGTAAAGGTATGCCAAGATCCCCTACTATATTGAATAAGTATGCAATAATCCTTTCTGCCCACTCTCCAAGTGTCTTAGAGTTATAGAACGCGCTCCTAATAATTGTCAACGATTGTTCAAGACGCTCCTCGAATAATATTCGCGCATGTTGTTCTAGATTCTTGAACATAGGTCTGTAATTACTTCTGATGTCATCTTCAACATGGCTTAGCCAATCATTCTCTGGTAGTGGCAGAACACTAACAGGCGAGTTCTCAAAATCCTGAGGGACAGGTATACTGATTAAATTCCCATCTTTACCCATTAAAGGAGTTCGAATGTTTGTTAACTCTGATTGCACAGTATCATAATCTGCAAAGCAAAAGAATGGTACTAGAGGAACACCTTGGTTGGCTGCGAGAGTTGCGACTTGAGCTGCTGTTGTTGCCTTGTTCAAAATATAAGCTGGTCCCCCCATCACGACTGGTTGGTGTGCAGATTCTACTGCGCCTATATCCAGTTTCTCTATGTTCTCTCTGACTTTAGGTGTCAAAGAACCTAGTTTTTTATTGCTTTCAACAAGTGCCTTCTTGAGAGAACTCATTTTCTCTGGAATATGCCAGAGCATGTCTTCGTATGAATCCAGAAGCGCAGGGACTCTATCAATAATACCGTCAAGGGTAAGTGGAGGTGTATTATAGAGATTTTTAGCAAGTTCTGCCCTTTGTCCATTCCAGATGAATTCCTCATAGACTTTGTATACACTAGGGCTCAAAGTAGTTCTCTCCTACTTAGATAGTATATCCTCGAAGACTCTCTCGTACATACTCACAACACGTTCCGCAGCGAATGAGTCCTCAACGCGTTTTCTACCGGCTTTTCCTAAGTTTTTCCGTTTTTCATCATTCTCCAGTAACTCAATAATCGCTTGCGCATACTCTTCTTGGTCAAATCCTTTCGTGACCATTCCATCTGTCCCTGGACGAACTAATTCAGGAATTCCTCCCGCTGGAGTCGTGATTACAGGAAGGCCGCATGCCATCGCCTCAAGCAGCACAAGCGGCATTCCCTCCAATGTTGAGTTTAGCAGGAATAGGTCTGCAGAGCACATAATCTCCTGCATATTGCTCTTAACACCAAGTAGGTGAATATTATTACATAGATCTAACGCCTCTATTTTCCTTTCAACCTCAATACGTGTTGGTCCATCACCTGCAATAATCAATCTGGCTTTTTGAAAGTGGTCCACCACTATTCTCATTATTTCAACGAGTTCGACGACTCGCTTTACTTTTCGGAAGTTGGATGCATGTAACAGTATCTTCTCTTCTGGATTGAGCTCAATAGCTTCCTCCTCCTTTCGAAGTCCCACACAACCACTTTCAACATAGAGTCGTACACCATTCAGGTGTGAGAATTTTGTGATGTCAATAAAGTTTGGAATCACATGTATCTCTCGCTCAATCCCGAGTTCCTCATGTGCTTTTTTCTTCAAAAATTCCGAAACCGCTGTTACAGCATCTGCTTTTTCGATAGTGTGTTGAACAACTGGTTTGTATGCAGGGTCTTGACCCAAAGAGTGAACATCTGAACCATGTAGTGTCACTACATACGGAATTCCAGCAATCTCTCGTGCCATGTAGGCGGCCATTGCATGTGGAATTGCGTAATGTGCATGGATTAGATCAAGCTTCGAGTCTGTCGCAACTTTGATTATTTTTGATGTTAGAGCCATAGCATAAGGTGGTCCAGTTCCCTCAAAGAGAGGATATTCAAAGCTATCCACTAGGTCTACGTGTACTCCTCTCGTCTGTTCCCACATAAGAGAGAACGGCCTCTGGTAAGTGATGAAGTGGATAATGTGGCCTCTATGGGCTAATTCTTGACCCAGTCGCGTTGCAAGGTAACCACTGCCGCCAACTGTGGGATATAGATTAACTCCAATCCTCAAGTAGTACACCTACCTTCTCCCTGAGCTGGCTGTCCCTTTAAGGCAAATGGTTTGGACAACTCATGGTTGCCAAACCTTGATTAGAAGGTGTTCGGGAAGTTGTTTTATGAGCGGTTCGGATGAGGGAACAATTCTCGTAGTCGTCGCACATCCTGATGATGAGTGCATTGGAGCTGGTGGAACCATAAAGCGACATGTGGACCAGGGTGTGAATGTTGATGTTCATTGTATGACAGGAAATGATGAGCGTAATGCAGAGCTTCAAAGAGCCTGTGAAATTCTTGGTGTGCGAAATCTGTACCTGAGTGAGCGGGATGATTTTGCAATTGGTCTGGAACTCACAAACGAGGTAGTCGGAGCAATTCTAAAATCACGTCCCAATTTCATCATCACTCATCATTCCTCTGATTACAACCGCAACCATCAGCAGTGTGCAACGATTGTCAGCCAGGCGGCTGAGTGGGCGTCACATGTTACGATCTTTGATGATGCACATAGAGTAGAGCGTATCTACAATATGGAGATCAACACAATGATCTCTAGACCCAATGTGCATGTTGATATTACCGCGTCTTATCCTACAGCTTTGGCTGCTCTCAAGAAGCACAAGTCCCAGGTAAAGAAGGCTGACTCCTACTATGAACAACTATATGATGCAAGAACACGACTACGTGGAGTCCAAGCGAACTGTGAGAGAGCTGAAGCTTTTTCAATAACCCTTCCAGAACATGCTGGTCCTTTCTATGAGAAAAATAGTGTAGAAAGTCTATTTTAGCTCAATCCATTACTCCGGACCTTCAGTCTTTCTTCTACGAGCTGCCAAGAGGGCTTTTAATTCTCCCATCATACTCATACCACCACCAGGCGCACCTGCTGGTTTGGGAGTGGGTGCTCTAGCCATGGTTGGAATTGGTTCCGCGCCAGCTGCAGGGGCTGCTGCAGGTCCTCCGGTTGATGCTGCCGCCGCAGGAGCGCGAGCTGCCATGGATGACATCCTGTTTTCCAGTGCATCAACTTTACTCTCTAAATCCATGACGGAAATCTGCAGGTTAGTTATAGCTTCAGTCAACTTAGTCGTGATTATACTGACTACTTCTCCAAGCTGCCGGATTTTTTCCTCGTTTGGATCCTTCAGTGCCCATTCGAATTCTCCAAGAATTTCTTCTTCAAGTTCTTTCTTTTCATCCGGCATTATATTGACCCCAATATTTCAGATTGAAAAGCTGCAGTTCCGCTATAAACCTTGTTTGGAGCTAAGCTGAAGCTATTGTAGCTCTAACAACTTCCTCTGAGGTCCTTAATATTTCTTCTACAGCTTCTCTGGTCTGCCCCTCGCAGGTAATCCTGATAATGGGTTCTGTCCCTGATGGTCGGACCAGAATCCATCCTTGCTCCATAGTGATTCCAAGTCCATCTACAGTAAGAACCTCTTTTACATTCCTCATCTTGCTTGGAAGTGTTTCTGAAATAGACTTCATCACACTCTCCTTCTTGTCATTGGGGCACTCCAGCTTACTCCGTATGATCGGATATTGAGGAATTGTAGCAATCAACTCTCCAAATGTCTTTTCAGTTCTAGCCATCAGTTCAAGAACTCTACATACTGCTAAAAACGGTTCAGGGGCGAGATGTGCCTCTGGAAATATATATACTCCACACGCCTCTCCACCAATTACTCCATTTGACTCCGCCACTTTGATTGCCACTTGGATGTCTCCAACAGGTGTTCGAATTATGTTTCCACCCGCTCTTCTTACGGTTTCATCTAAAACAAGTGAACTGTCGACAGTTGTAACTACTGTGCCACGTTTCGATGCTAACATGGCCTGCTGTGCCAGAAGAGCTATAGTTCTGTCTCCCTTGATCACTTCTCCCTGCTCAGTCACAAAGATGACTCTGTCTGAATCACCATCATGTGCTATTCCTAGATCTGCACCTGTCTGCTTGATCATCTGAATGAGGTCTCCAAGAGATTCTTCATCGGGCTCAGATCGTCTTCCTGGAAAATGACCATCCAATTGACCATTTATTGTCACAACATGACAATTGAGACGTTGCATCAAATATGGTGTTAACACACATGCTGCCCCATTACCTGGGTCCACAATAACCCTGAAGGTCTTCGACCTAATAGCATCCGCATCACATCTCTTCAGCAGTGCTTCAATGTGCTCTTCGACACTATCTTCAAATCTTGACTCCTTCCCAAGTTCATCCCAGTTAGCAACTTTGAAGTTCTTCTTGTTGTAAATCTCTTCCAGTTTGGTTTCTTCCTTCGCTGTGAATCCCATGCTGTTTCGCGACCAGAACTTGAGTCCAGTGTATTGGGGTGGATTGTGCGATGCAGTTATCATGACCCCTGCATCAAAACCATGCTTCATTGTGATGAACGCAAGTGTTGGAGTTGGGATGATTCCAGCACGTATCACATTGACGCCTGTCGATAATATACCAGCAGTAACAGTATCTGCAATCATGAGGCCTGTGGTACGAGCATCACGAGCAATAACAACAGACCCACTACCAACATAGGTCCCAAGAGCTTTGCCGAGATTCAGTGCCATCTCAAGATCAAACTCTTCACTGTATACCTTTCTCACGCCTGTTGTACCAAAGAGCTTACCAGTCATGGGGGTCACACGTCTGTTCGTTACGAATTCAGAAAAAAAGGTACCTACTGTCAAAATACGACTTTGAGCCACAAATCTCTATATTGATTATCTGCTGTTGACTGGTTGTCATGCCCTTCTTCGAGCACAAAGGTACCAAGATTCACTTTGTAGATGTGGATAATAGAACCGACAAGACATCTAGTTTCACTCTTGTCTTTGTGCATGGTGCAGGCTCTTCACATCTTATCTGGTCTTTACAACTGAGGGAATTTTCAACTCAGTATCGCACCATCGCTTTAGATCTATCTGGCCATGGAAAGTCAGAAGACCCTGCGGTTGAACCATCAATAGAGCTGAGCTATGTAGAGGAAGTGGCAGCTCTGGTAAACCACCTCAATCTCGAGAATTTCATTCTAGTTGCTCACTCGATGGGGGGCGGTGTGGTGATGTGTTATACTTTGAGAGAGAATGTGCGAAAACCCAAAGCCTTGGTCCTTGTGGACACATCATCAGACCTGGATCTCTCAAAATTAAGGTCTGGTCTTGTCAAGGAGACCATTGAGGACCGAGTGTTCTTCTTCAAGAGCTGTGTCTTTGAAAACTATACTGCGACCTACCAGTTGAAGAAACTCGATGATGATATGAGGCTGGCTAATCCTCAAGTCTTAGCGAGAGACCTCTCTGCTTGTAATAAGTTTAACATAACCGAGAGGCTTGGAGAGATTGACATCCCTGTCTTTGTCTTGGTTGGATCGAATGATGATATCATCACTCCTGCAATTGCTGCTGACTTTGAGAAGAAATTACCTCGAGCCGACATCGCGGTCGTAAAGGACGCTGATCATATCCCCATGGTGGAACAACCTGAGGAGTTCAATCAGCTATTTAGGAAATTTATCGAGTGGGTCGCTCAAAATACTTGATTCATATTATAAATAGACCATATCTTACCAGTCGGCATAATCTTACGAAACCTTATTAGTCGCATAGACCCTCTATCGCTTTGTCGTCGTACCGCCTACCACATATGGGTGACTATACACATGAGCAGCTCTTACGATTACCTGTTTAAAATCGTCGTGTTAGGAGAGGGCGCAGTAGGAAAAACAGCAATAGTCACTCGATTCTCGCATGGTTTCTTCCGGACTGACTATAAAACCACTATTGGAAGTCAGTTCGCTGTCAAAAATGTCAACATCCCCCGTGATGCTGGTGATGTCACTGTGAAGCTGCAGATCTGGGATGTCGCTGGGCAAAGCCGATTCCAAATTCTTCGGCCCATGTACTACCGTGGGTCAAGTGGTGGTCTTCTCGTGTATGATGTTACTCGACGAAGGACCTTCATAGTACTTGAAGAATGGCTTGAGGAGCTTCATAAGGCATTAAACAAAGAAATTCCTCTCGTACTAGTGGCGAACAAGACAGACCTTCCTGACAGGGTGGTTGAACCTTTAGAGGGGCGCGACTTTGCTGATAGGCACGGAATGCCCTATATCGAGTCTTCTGCTAAGACTGGAGAGGGTATTATTGATATCTTCAGTGAGCTTGCAGAAATTCTAGTGGTAACTCGTGAAAAGGGCGGCAACTACTAATCTACTATCAGCAATTTTTGTAGACATCTCAACTAATATCAGTGTAAGTTTTTGATGTGAATTAGCACAATGAGCAAGCCTGACGAATCACATCCAGTAAATGCAATTCCCCCATTAGCTTGGGCTCTGGAACTCTATCTGAAAGCAGGTGGCAAGTTCAGAGAGGGCAAAATGATTGAGCTCATTTTTCCAGTCGGAGACCATAGGGAAATGATGAGGAAGAAAGGAGCGCATGACATCTACATGTGGTTCTCAAAGGGTAAAATCAATCTCCGTTCAAGATGCAACTTTGATAAAGCTTGCAGTTTCAACTCTGAGAGGATAGATGGAGCTGACAGAGAGGCTGTGAAGAGCTTAGAGTGGGGCGAAGCCCGAGCTGACACCTTTTTCAAAGCTCTTCGAAAATGGATAGTTCGTCTTGATCTTGATTTTGTTACATTCATCAGGGCACTCAATACTGTGTGCGACAAACGTGTGGAGATTCCATTAACCACAAAGTATGGTCGAACATTTCAGAAGTTTGATGAGTATCGCAGGAACCGTTGGCCTGAGGATGCAACTCCAGACAATCGCGAGCGGTTCATCGAAGAAGTACTTGTTCGAGTCGCATTCTGGATACAGTCAGCTCATCAAGTTGGTGCACTGAAATGAAGCGACTTTGACCTATCAAAACTGCTTTAGAGCACGCATGTCTCTCAAGGATTGAGGTTGTATCAATTAAATGAACATTGGCCTACTTGTAAATCCCATAGCTGGAATGGGTGGTCGTGTCGGTCTAAAGGGCACAGATGGGGTTGTAGAGGAGGCCATCAAGAGAGGAGCAACTCCGGTTGCTCCAGGTAGGGCTCTTGAGTTCCTTACAGCTTTGGAATCAATCATCATTGCATTGAAGCTCAGGGATCAGATACGTATCATCACATGTCCTGGAAAGATGGGTGAGGATGTTGTTCAAGAGGCAGGTCTAAAACATGAGGTGGTGGAGGTTGATATTGAGAACTCCACAAACGCAGAAGACACAAAGGACTGTGTCTTAGCCCTCTATGAGGATGAGGTCCGGTTACTAGTTTTCGTTGGTGGAGATGGTACTGCCAGAGACATTCTTGATGCTGTGAATGCCTATGATCTTGATGACCTTCTTGTTTTAGGAGTTCCATCAGGAGTCAAGATGTACAGTGGGATTTTCGTGGTGAGCCCTGCTGATGCTGCCGAAGTTGTGCGGCTGGTCTTTGATGGAACAGCACAGACCACAGAGTTTGAGATTATGGATGCTGATGAAAAATCTATCAGAAGGGACCAGTTCATTATCAATCTCTATGGATATCTAAAAGGACCATCAGTTCCTGCTAGGTTTCAGGGAGCTAAGCAGGCAAGTCCAGAAACCTCTGATGAACACGAGGCACAAGAGGCTATTGCCAAGTATGTTATCGAACAGATTGACCAAGATGGGACATACATCCTTGGACCTGGTACCACCTTGAAGACATTGACCGATTTGCTCAATGTCAAAAAGACTACCCTTGGTGTTGATGTATATAAGAAGGGAAAAATGCACCTTGATGTCAATGAGGATAAAATACTAGCACTTGTTGACGATTTCAGCAAAACATGGATCATCGTGTCCCCTATTGGTCATCAAGGCATGTTGTTTGGAAGAGGAAATCAACAGATTAGTCCTAAAATCATTGACCTTGTTGGTCGGGATCATATCATTGTGATAAGCACACCTTCAAAACTGAAGGGCATTGCAGATGAAATTCTTCGAGTTGACACAGGTGATAATCAGGTAGACAATATGCTTCGTGGCTATATCAGAGTGGTTACTGATTACAATGAGATGCGCTTGATAAAAATCGAGTGACTCTGTTGACAACAAAACAGTACATGATATTGCAGTTTTGGACCTATGGATAAAATAAAAAACCATCATAAAACTCAAATGATAAAAAGAAGAACTATCACCACTTAATAGAACATCGGGAACCCTATCAGACATTACATAGTTTACTAAAACGATATCGTTCTGTATCCCCAGTTCTCGGAAATTTGAAGATTATTCTTCCCTTCTTTTTTTGTTAGGTGAATACGATTGTCATTGAAGTTCGCACAGGTGGTTCAGTATGATGACGTGTTGATTGACATATTGCACATGTTACTAGCTTCGATTGAATTTGACTATGTGATGGAGGCGATGTGATGTACGTTCAAGAGCATTTGACAGGTGATATGATTGGATTTGAGGAACACCCGGATCCAGCTTGGATTGCTGGAGCAAAATCTGGAATGACCGAAGCACTCTATCGTGCAAGGTCCAGTGGATGGAGAGAGTTCTTCGATTCTCTTGAAACCCTCTTCAGACATATGATTGAAGTGCCACCAGCAGAGCCAGGCACATCAACACAGAATGGTTCATTGTACGAAACCCTTGGCGGGTATGTTAGTGTTGTGGGAACAATGACCTCTGAGGGTCTCACGTTCTCTGTTCCTCCAATTCGTCAACAAGTGGTAGCATCACTCTTCGCAGGAATGCAACTCTATCGCAATGGGAAGGAATTACTTGTCCCACATTCGGAGCTTGATATATTCAGCAGACTTGTTCCATTAAGAGGTCCCATTGAGCTGGAGGTGTTCAACAGATGACTGATGTCGAGGCAGTCCCAGGTGTTGGTCCTGCAGCAGCAAAACGTCTACGTGATGCTTTCATCACTACTGCAGAGATTCTCAGTGTTCAGAACCCAATCGAACTTCAAGAACGAACAAAGCTAGGGGAAGCCACGGTACGAAAGATAATACGAGCAGCTCGTGATACAACTGGCAAGTTTGGATTCCGATCAGGTATTGAGCTAGAGAAAGAACAAGCAAAGATCCCTCGACTGTCTTTTGGTATTTCCTCAATTGATGAGAAACTAATGGGTGGATTGGAGGCTGGTTCCATCATAGAATTCTATGGTGGTTTTTCAAGTGGCAAAACGCAGTGGTGCCATCATCTTGCAGTGCGTGCGCAACTCTCAATAGAGAAGGGCGGACTTGAGGGAAGAGTGCTGTGGCTTGACTCAGAATCATCATTCAAGACCAATATCATCCGTGCGAATGCAATTAGATGGGGTCTTGACCCTGATGTGGCTCTTGGCAACATTAACGTCGCGCCAATGGCATTGAGTAGTCAGATCGAGGACACCTTTGAGCAGATTCAACTTCTTCTCGCGGAGGGAGAGTTCAAAATGCTCGTGATAGACTCTCTTACTGGTCTATTCCGTGCAGAGTATAGGGGTATTGGAACTCTAGCAACAAGGCAACAGACAATCAATGGTATATTGAACAGTATGAGACGCATGGGGATTGCTACTGAAGCTGTTTTTGCATATACAAATCAAGTCACCACTCAGATATCAAATTACGGAGGAAATGCCTATGCTCCAGCTGGTGGGCATGTTGTGAGCCATGCATCCGACTATCGATTCTATGCAGGAAAAGGGTCAGAGGGTAAGCGGAAACTAGTTCTAAGAGACAATGCAGGAGTACCAGAATTCACAGTTGAGGTGCATATCGGATGGGGTGGATTCTACAAAGAAAAGAGCGAGAAGACAAGTATGGAAAAGATAATCAAAGAAAAGCTTGGGGCGCAGCTTGGAGCTCCAGAAGAGGATGAGGAATCCTCCAAGAAGAAGACCACTAAGAAGGCAAAGAAGGGCGAAGATGAACAGACGGAGGAACAGGAGGAGTGAGCTCGGAGGGGAAGACATACAGAGTGTTCACATGTCCCAGATGCAACTACACTGGATACAAATTAGTGCATAACCAAGATGATGAATCAACATGCAACCTCTGTTCTACGACAATCCGACACTCACCCGATATGAAGTATGCAAGTTCAGTTGATGAAGCACTCAATGCTATGCAGAGGATGGTAGCGAAATCTCACCTAAAGTCTAGACCAAAGACAAGGTATGGACTAGGAGTGAAGAAACGCGTATTGAACATTGTTTCTGATCTCAGCGAGCTCAACAGAAGGAGCGGTGTGAGTCTATGGCGAGTACTTCAGGAGTGTGAAGAAGCCAGTATTGATATCGAGCGTGCTAAGAGGTTTCTTAACCAACTTGAGGAGGAGGGTTTGATAATAAACAATGATGGTGAACTCTTGGTTGCGGAGAGTGATGACTGGTGACAGTCGTTCTTCCACCAACCCACAGCTCACACGCTTCTGTAATTAATATGACAAACCTGCTAATGCGCGACACATCACACAGATTAACCACTGTTCCCCTAGCGTATCCTGAACCTGACCCGGAACTGTATGTGATAACAACAATTGCATGGAGAGATGCAACTAAGCCAATTCTATCACAGTTGCCCCGACTTCTATCATACCTTGAGGCATTAAGAGGCACACGGGGAGTTCCCTCTGAGGTATATCTTGATAGTGGAGAGGGAATGGTCGTATATCTATCCTCAGAAACAAGGGTTTCTGAGATTCCCAATTATGCAAAAGAAGCAGTAAAGTTCCTGAAAGATCTTATTGCACAGACTCTGTATTTCTACAAAACGACTGTTGAGGATGTTGAGAAGACATTCTGGAGGATTGCTCGTACAAGGGGCTTCAGTCCTGAGATAGTAGAGCGCTTAACCACAAAGACAGAAGGTTTCAGATCCCCTGCGGCAATTGAGAGTTTTCACATGATTCTACGTTCTTACTTCTCACTTAGGTTCAGGATTCACAGAGCCGAGAACTGTCTGCATGTGGAGGGTTGACAATGACTACCACAGCTTCAGATCCAATGACATGGTTTCCATATCAGCCCAGACGACATCAAGAGCGTGTCGTCTATTTTTCAGAGCAGATATTTTCAGAGGGGACTGTTGGTCTTCTATCTGCAGACTGTGGAATTGGGAAGACAATTGCAACTCTTTCTGGATACCTTTCCTCACGCTATAATGATCCCACTTCACGATTGCTTGTTCTCACTAGGACACATTCCCAATCGAAAGTGTTTGAAGAGGAGCTAACACAGCTGCGAATCCACTCAGCAGACCACTTGCTCACTGCTACGAGTATGGTTTCACGAAAACATGTCTGCCCGATGAAGTCATTGATGCAAAACCTCTCCACACTCGGATTCATGCGAGGTTGTGCAGCTCTAGTCCGAATGGGAGAATGCACACGCTACTGGAACTGCTACAAGAGAAATGGGGATGGACGAACAGTACCCCGACAGAAGTTCCTTGAGAATATTGATGAGATGCTCAATGACCATGTAGTCAGTCGAATCATCGCTGAAGAAACCAGTGACGAACTAGGACAATGTCCCTATGAGGTTCTCAGGTGGTGCGCCAAGAAGAGTAGGGTTGTTGTTGGTCCATATGACTACATCTTCAGAAGCAGAGTGAGAATGGCTTTACTAGCATCGCTAGGCGCAGAACTTCATGAGATAGACATACTCGTTGATGAAGCACACAATCTCTCCTCGCATGTTCTTGAGGCTGAGGCTGCAGAACTTCGTGGCTCGGACCTGACATGGCTTAGGGACCATAAGCGGGATATTGTGAATGAAACCAAAGTCCAGTGGCTTGAAGAAACTGTAGACTTCCTCTGGGAAACCACCATGGTAAATCTCGACACACTTAGAGGTGAGCATCGTCTTGACAAATGGGATGCTTACCCACGTTTCGCAGCACATGGGGATCTTGACAGACTCATTGAGTATAGTACCCCTATGGAGGGTGTTGATGATTCAGTCCCGATGGACACACCAGTAGACAAGCTAGTTTCTTTCCTATATGCAGGAAAGAGAGCTACTGAGAGTGATGACTGGTTAGTCACAATCGAGCTTTCCTCAGGATGGGAGGAGCATTTTAGCAAAGACCTCTCTCGAGTTGCTCTTAAGATTAGACCTCTGAATGCTGCTGGACTTGTTGCACAGATACTCCGGTCTGCACGATCTGCGTTTCTTATGTCTGGTACATTACGACCATTATCACACTATAAACGGATACTGGGAATTGGAAGCGCTAAGGGGGAGGAGCTGTCAAGTCCTTATCCACGAGGAACACGCTTGATCCTAGTGGACAAAGAAATATCAACGAGCTACAAGACCCGAAACCCAAACCTGTGGAGGGCGATTGGAGAACGAATAGAGTTAGTCCTGAAAACAGTTCCTGCTAACAAGAGTGCTATGATTGCTTTCCCCAGCTATGCAATTATGCAGGATGTGCTGAGCTTCGGTATAGACTCAGGCTTCAGGGAGCAATTGGTGGAGGACAGAACCATAAAGATTGAGGAAGCTAAGAGTGCACTTGCTGCAAGACCTCATGCATTGTTCTGTGTGTATGGAGGTAAGGTAAGTGAAGGAGTGGACCTTGTCGATACAGGATCAAGCATGGTTGACATCATCATAGGTGTGGGACTTCCTTTCAGTCCACCAACAAGCCATCAGAAGGCTCTGCAGGACTTCTATGATAGACGTTATGGACCTGGTTCTGGTTTCTATTACGCAGTGGTGGTCCCATCAATACGTAAAGTGGCACAAATGGCTGGAAGACTCAGGAGGTCTCCCGAGGACCGGGGAGTCATTGTGTTGTTGGACAAGCGATTCATGAAACATATCGATGTGTTTGGTGAAGATACAGCTGCAGACCTGTGGCCATACAGAGATGTTGATGAGCTAAAGGAGGCAATTGAGATGTTTGTGAAAGGAGGAGCATTTGGTGAAAAACTATCGTGATATTGAGTGGATAAAATGGGTAATACCTGCAGCTGTAATTGTTACATGGGTCACTCGAATCCTAATAGAACCTATAGAAGACATAATACTTGAGTCTGCTTTAGGGATTGGATTGATGGCTTTAGTAATCCTAACTTACGTTCTTTGGCGAAGACCGATTGTAATGATATGGGATGAAGCTACGGGAATCATGGCAATCCTACGCACATGGACTATAGAGGTACAAGCGGGGTGTCTTCTGTCAAGTGTCCCACTGGGTATCGATGTGTCACTTTCTGCTAATAGAGTCCTAAAAGCGATGAGTGAGAGGTTCTCGAAGGAGAATCTATGTGAACTTAGATTCTTTGTCTGTCGGCCTCTTGCGAATAGCTCCACGCTTGTGGGGATGCAGGTTGTCAGGAGGTCTCTCAGACTAATGAATGGAGTAGGAGTTGTTCAGAAACTCTCAGAAAAGGTGCATGATGATGTCACCATATTGGAAAGTGCTTTGCATTCCTCCTATCCACACACACCAGTTGACCGCGCAGGACTCTATGAGATGCAACTTGTGAATAGTGGAGGAATAGTCGGTGGATAACGAGGTCTCATTAGACATTCCAAAGGGAGTTAAAGCCAGCTCAGTGATGGAATTCCTAGGGAGGGGTCATGGATATACCTGGTGGACTGTATCAAGAGAACCTGTGTATATGGTTCTTGGTCATCCCTCTAAGAGCGATCACCCTGAGGTTGTCATACTGAAAGACTCACTCGTAGTCCACACCTCCAGTGAGAATATGCTGATGAGAATGGAAACAATGCTTGATGTGCTGGCACGTCAAGTCAAGAGTGGAACGAGAGGTGGAGTCTAGTGGCAAGGAAAAGAGGGAACATCATGGGCTCCAAACCTGCACAAGACCCAATGGATCAACTAGAGAGTGCACGCATGAGCATAACCACAGACACTCAAATCCGATGGGATGACCGATCTGTGAAGCCATCATGGGACTATATCTTTTGGCTCTCGCTTCTTGTAATGGCCTGTGTTTTGTGGTTTCCTTATTTGACAATCATCACAACTAGCATAGTACTAGCAATCATGCTCTTTCTACCATCAATCCAGAGGTATCTCGAACTTCGCACCTTGAGTGATATTGATTGGTATGAGGTCCCTCAACCGGATGTGGATTTTGAAAAGAAGGAGAAGTCGCTTCTAAGTCAGGGTGCAGGTGATGAGAAGCACATCATTGCATTGAACATGAAGAAAGCACAATCCAACCTTCAGGGTGACTTGGGAAAGCTACTGAGAGGTCTTGACACATCACACGGTTTCTTGTTGCTAGTGGATCTATTTCCAATAGAATCAAGTCACATTGTAAAGGATGGTGTGGTAACAGGTCCTATCGAGCGCTATCTTGATTATCTCTCATCATCTCAAAGGAAGGCTTACTTCCACAAAAGAGGCGGTGTTTGGCAGTCACAGCTATACTTTGTAGGACACTCTCGTACAGATCTTGAAGCCAGACTCATCGAGGGACAGTTTAAGGGAAGTGTTCCAGATGGAGGGCTCAAGAGGATAAAAGAAGAAGACCTCAGTCACAGACTAAAGCAGTGGGACCTGTGTGGTGGGTTTCCCTCCTTCTTTGCCACTGGAGATGAACTCTCAAATTGGCTTGTTCAGTTACCAAGTGAGCTTGGTCCCGAGGTAGGCAGTAATGTTCCAGGTGAATTTATTGCTCCAATCCGCAGTCGATCAGACGATTACCCACTGGGTGTAGTTGTGAACCCGGAAACACTCAAGACTGGTCCTTCTGTAGGACTCATGCACTCAGACCTTGAACGGGGACTGCTTCTCTGTGGGGGTGATTGGAGGGATAGAAAACATGTTCTCAGCGTCTTGATAGACCATATTCTAGCTAAAGGGAAACGGATCTTACTTGTTACTGTGAATGAGGACATGCTAGGACTAGCTGGTCTCAGACCAGAAGGTATGGTTTTAACCCTAGGTAAAGACCTCGTTCTGAATCCTGTAGATTCTGATGGGATACCAAGAGCTAAGTTTGTTTCTGAGCTACTCCTTTCTTTAGAAACCATTGCAGGAACGAACCTAAGCCCCGCGGCGGACTTTGAGATAGCACTAAGCAGAGTTGTATCGTTGGGGAATGGTACACTTGCTGATATTGTGATAGACTCGGAACATGAGGCGCTACAAGATGGTTCTACAACACAACAGTCTATTCGAATATCAAAAGCCTCTGCTCTTGCTCTTGATGCCATAAAGCGATTACATCAGGGCTCTGGAGCAAAAGCATTCTACGGTACTCAAACAGTATCTATGAATAGACTCACATCGCAAAGCCTTGCAGTTGTATTGTTGACAATTGGTGCATTTGACCTTGACATGTTTGCCATGGATCTCATGAGTTTGAAGTTGTCTGGGCTGCCGCCAGACCCAAATCTCGTAATCATTATCGATACTCCTGAACATCTGAATGTTGCAAAAACTGCTTTCAGATACACCAAAAGAGGCATCCTGTCAGAGCGTATAGCAAGAGCGTTTGTTAAGAGAGGTCCTCTCGTGCTAAGCACCAAGAATCCCTCAGCTTTGGAGTGGGACACCTCAGACGTACTAGGGTCATGTATCGCTTTAAGAATGAGGGAGTCTGCAGATATAGCGAATATCTCTGATATTCTGTCATTGAATGTTGTCAGTGGTGGAATACACAGTAAGGCAAGGCAGTCTTCCCGGGAGAGTTCATTCCTGAGAGTGATGGATCGAGGATATGCTCTCATGACCCATGAGCAGGCAAAGACTTGCATGCCCATCAAGATAGCACCCCCTCCTGAATTAAGGACAGTATCCAATGAGGGGGTAGACCTGCTAACTAGGTCTGAATCGCTTGGAGATGCATATTTAGAATCGTCAGATAGACCTACTACACTCATAGAACAAATAGGTGGACGAGACAGTGAAGCTGTGAAGGAAGTACTTAGACTTCTAACACGATATGAACCCCTTACAGAAGAGTCGGTGAAGCGTTTCCTAATTGCCAAAGGGGGTGCAGATGTTGATGTTGAAGCCATTCTTTCAAGACTCGAGAATGCCAGTATGATCCTAAGAGGTCACGAGATTCACACTGGAGTGTCCTACAAAAACTACCGGATTACTATGAAGGGGAGTATGGCACTAAGAAATGCAGAGGTGGTGAGTTCCGAAGGATGACCTCTATTACAGATGTCCCTGCAAACGTCACCCGTATACTAAAACAGGCAGGCATTACTCCTCGAGGAATTCAAACTCAAGCAGTGGAAAAAGGGCTTCTTGATGG
>LRSL01000055.1 GCA_001563335.1 Candidatus Thorarchaeota archaeon SMTZ1-45
GACTTGCACTAGCCCACACCATTCCTTCACGTGCCATCTGAGCAGCTAAAGCCTCACCCTCCGATGGTGCCTGAATGACAGGAATTCCTAATGCTGTGAGCAGACCCTTGCTCTCATCAATCATGGAAGTTGTCAATCGGGAGCTACTTTTTGCCGCCTTAAGAGCATCCTCGATTCGTCCCTCAGCTTGAGCTGTCTTCCATTCAATGTATGCAGCTTCGCGGATCTCTCTCCTCTTTTGAACTTCCTTGGCTTTTAATGTGGGAGCTTCGCCATCGAAGACATAGACTGGTAGAATTCCATTCTCTAGTAAGTTGATGTTCCGATAGAACAGCCCACTCAGGTGGCTGGTAACTCGTCCCTGTCGGTCAGACAATGGCGTACCATCGGGTTGCCTTATGCTGGATAAAAATGCATAGATTGTGTTGAATGCATCAACAGCTATTTTCTTTCCAGACAAATCTTTCAGGGAGATTGCTGTTGCATCAACTGTCATTCATACAATATATGACAGCTCAAGAATATATGCTTCGGGATGACACTCACACTTCGACAGATTTATAATAACTCATCAGCACGCCCCCAAAACTGGTGCTTATAGCATCTGTAAATCTTCTGGTGATAACTTGGCAACGATGAGAGCTATCCGATGTACATCCTGTCACGCTTCTGTTTCTCCACAGGAAGATGGCGTGAAATTTCAATGTCCATCATGTGGTGAATTCACCATATGGCGTTGTGAGTCATGTAGACGATTTTCGAATAGGTACACATGCCCTAACTGTGGATTTGAGGGACCATAACCAAATTCTAGAGATGATATCAAATGGCACGAGTAGTTATGACCCTCCGAATAATGCCTGAGGATGTTGAAATTGACTTAGATGATCTACTTGAGAGAATCAAGCGTGTGATTCCAGAAGGAACAGACTTGGGAGCTACAGAAACGCAGCCCGTGGCCTTTGGTCTTCAAGCACTCAGAATGAATCTTTCACGCGACGAGTCTTTGGGTGGCACTGATGATATCGAAGAGGCAATAGGCGCTGTGGAGGGAGTATCACAAGTCGAAGTAGAAAGAGTGTCTAGAATGTAGTAGGCGCGGAATCCAAGCGTTCTTGATTCATTCAGAGCTCTTTGAAAGGTATTAAGCACCCATAGAGTAACATAGCTAAGTTCTGTATCTGAATATATTGGTAAACAAAGAAACATTGAATAACGGAAACTGGACGATTCTTAATGATTGAACTAATCACGTCCGGTTTCTCATACTATAATAATGGTATAGGAGGATGCTTCAAAGAAATGGTCGAAATAATCCTAAAGGTCGCAGAGGCCGAGCACAGAGATATTGGTAGGTTCATAGTCCGTATTGACGCTGTTTCAATGGAGAAGCTGGGAGTTAGAACTGGGGATATTATCCAAATCAAGGGCAAAAGGTTGACTGCAGCCATTGCATGGCCAGCATATCAAGGTGATAAGGGTAGAGAAATTATTCGGATGGATGGTCGAATCAGAAGGAATGCAGGCGTGAGTCTAAGCGAGAAAGTGACCGTTACAAGAGCTAACGAAGAGCCTGCAAAGAATGTGACTCTTGCACCCACATCGGTTCCAATCAGACCAGAACCTCGATTCGAGGAATTTGTCAAGAGGAAACTCCTCAACTGTCCTGTTACGACCCAAGATACTGTGTTTATTCCGATTCTTGGAAGGGCTATTCCCTTCAAAGTCACCTCCATAAAACCAGCTGGTACAGTGGTAGTACAACATTCAACAATTCTAGCCATAGCAGAGAAACCAACAGGGGATGTTGTGGGTGCAGCACAGGTGACCTATGAGGAGATTGGTGGACTATCTGACGCAATACAGAGAATAAGAGAGATGGTTGAACTCCCAATGAAACATCCTGAGATCTTTAAGAGATTGGGAATTGACCCACCTCGAGGGCTTATTCTTCATGGACCACCAGGTACAGGAAAGACACTGCTAGCCAAGGCAGTTGCTGGTGAGTCTGAGGCCAACTTTGTTCATATCAATGGTCCAGAGATTATGTCCAAGTTTTATGGAGAGTCAGAGCAGAAGCTTCGAAAGATTTTCGAAGAGGCTGAAGAAAACGCGCCAAGTATCATATTTATTGATGAGCTAGATGCTATCGCACCTAAGAGAGAAGATGTGCAAGGCGAGGTCGAGAGACGTGTAGTTGCACAGCTTCTGGCAACAATGGATGGGCTTAAGGTACGTGGTCAAGTAGTAGTAATAGGTGCAACAAATCGTGTGAATGCGCTTGATCCCGCTCTTCGGCGGCCAGGTAGATTTGACAGAGAGATTGAGATTGGAGTTCCAGATGAAACAGGAAGATTGGAAGTACTTCATATTCACTCAAGAGGCATGCCATTGACCACGGAGGGTAGTGGGACAGTAGACTTGCAGAATCTGGCAAAGATCACTCATGGATTTGTAGGCGCAGACCTTCATGCACTATGCAGAGAGGCTGCAATGAAAGCTCTTAGAAGATACCTCCCTCAAATCGATTTGGAGGCCGAGGAAATCCCCCAAGATGTGCTGGATAAACTTGAGGTTCATAATGGAGATTTTCTGGAGGCATTGAAAGAAATTCAACCCTCTGCAGTCAGAGAAGTGTTCATTGAAGTTCCGGATGTGAAATGGAGCGACATTGGAGGATTGGACCAAGCAAAACAAGAGCTAAAGGAAGTTGTTGAATGGCCGCTCAAAAGACCAGAGTCATTCCGACGACTGGGAATCACACCACCCAAAGGAGTCCTTGTTTTTGGACCACCTGGTTGTGGAAAGACTCTCCTAGCAAGAGCTGTGGCAACTGAGAGTGAGGCCAACTTCATTAGTGTTAAGGGACCAGAGCTAATATCAAAATGGGTCGGAGAAAGTGAAAAAGCTATCAGAGAAGTATTCAGAAAAGCAAGGACCGCTGCGCCTGCCATTATCTTCTTTGATGAAATTGACGCGTTGGCACCAACAAGAGGAGCTGGAGGAGATGGTCCTGGAGCAGTACACAATCAGAGAGTAATCAGCCAACTCCTAACAGAGATGGATGGATTGGAGTCAATGAAGGATATCGTTGTTATCGCTGCGACAAATCGTCCAGAATTAATAGACAAAGCTCTCCTAAGAACTGGCAGGTTTGATCGATTTGTCTATGTGGATGCTCCAAATGCAGAGAGTAGAAGGGCAATTTTTGAAATCTATACTAAGGGTATGCCCCTTGATGCAGATGTCGAAAAGCAGTTTGACAAACTTGTTGAACTAACAGAGGACTATGTCGGAGGAGACATCGAAGCAATCTGCAGAGAAGCTGGAATGAGAGCTTTGAGGGAGAATATGGAAACTGAGGCTGTTTCTTGGAAGCATTTCCAAGATGCTATTGGGTCCGTGCATTCATCAGTGACTAAGGAGATGCTAGAACGCTATAGAAAGATGGATCAAACGCTTCGTAGAACCACTGAAGTAGACGCTGCAGCACATGCAATGTATGGCTAAGCAATGAGGTGAGAGAGAATTGGCCCCGTGGAATGCAATGCCTATGACAAATTTGATTGTTGATATTGTAAAGAAACGACGAGGAGTCATCCTGGATGATGAGCTCATAAGGGCGTTGAAAAAGGAACTTGGAGCAGAGCCTAGTGAGGCTGAACTCAATGAAGCTTTACTAGTCCTCGAAATAAATGGGCTTGTTCATGTCAGTCAAATAACAAAGACAAAACGTCGAATCGAGGTCATCACTGAAGCAGAAACTTTCCTCGCTGTAGACGAAGACTAAACCTCAGGTGTAATCCCAATGAGAGGAATAAGAGTCCTTGCAGCGGGAAAGTTCGATATACTTCACTTGGGACATATCTCTTATCTTGAACAGGCAAGAGAACTGGCGGGAGAAAATGGAGAACTAATTGTAGTAATTGCCCTCGATAAGACAATTCTCAGAGAGCGAGGTGCCCCACCTGTGTTTCCACAGGAGCAAAGACGCAAAATTGTAGAGTCGTTAAAATTTGTTGACAGGGCTGTAATTGGTCTTGACACTGATGACCATACTTTGATTGTTTCAGATATAAATCCAGATATCATTGCCCTTGGTTACGACCAGTATACGGATACCGATTCACTTGAGGCTTATTTTGTAAGTAAAGGAATGAAGACCAAGATTGTGAGATTGGAGAAACGTGATGCTGATGGTCTGTGTTCGTCTACATTGATAAGAGAGCGTATAATTGACTATTATCGCGAGAATGGAACACCTCGGTAGGGAGTTAAATAATAAGTTCTCCTCGAGTTTCAGCTTCTTTCATTAGCTTTATTTTCCGGTCTCTGCGATCAAATTCCCATTTCCATAGTAAATATGTCATTCCTGCAAGAATGCCAATGAGAATTAAGCCAAGGAAAGTACCCACTCTCAAAGGAAAGTGTCCCACGAAATCACGTAGAGGACCAGGATCTCCACTGAAATATGGCCAATTGCATAATAGTCCAAATGCATAGAGAAAACCAACCACTACCATTTCTTTCAAGTATCCACTAGCTCGTTTATCACTGTCAAAGAGAATTACAAGTGGTGCAAGCCAGTAGAGATACCAAGGCATGACCCACCGAAAGACAAAGAGTATCCCTGGTAACAAGTAAAGGTAGAAATACTTGAGCTCAAGTATTTTTTGCCAAAGCGATTTCCCTTCAAGGTCAGTTTTTGCTGGTAAATATTGTCTTATGGTAAAAATCATGAAGGGGACATAGATGACAAGTGGAATCGCTGCAGGTAGCCACCAATAGTATGAGATTGGGTCTGTGGATAAGTTAGGTGTACCCCATATCAGTCCAGGATACATAGAATTCACAATGTATTCACTGTAACTGGATGTATTGAGGATGTGAGAGATAAGAGACTCAAAACTTGCTCCGAAGAATGATGGAATCACTGTAGCAAACATTGAAACAATAAACCAAACTGAGGATACAGGATTCATAATAAAGTAGAGGGGAAATAATACAGCTGGATACACCTTAGTCTGTACACTTAATCCTAAGGTAAACATTGCTTTCCCATGCTGGTTTTCTTGCCAAAGAACCATGGACATGAAAAATAAGCAATCCACAAGTGGTTCGAGTTTACCACCACCAGCAGACATGATGAGTCCGTATACAAAGTATCCAGCGAAGAACATTCGTGCCCATTGTTTAGTCTGTAGTTTTTCTTTCAGAAGAATAGAAAGTAAAACAAGGTTCAGGTTGAATACAAGTACTAATATGAAATTAAGCCAGAGTGGTTGCAGTCCTCCCGCACCAGGGAACAACCATGTAGCTATTGCAAAAAAAATGAACCCAAAGATTGGGTACTCATAAGCCACCCCGCCCAAATAATCAGGTAGTACATGGTATGTGTCGTTGTAGGGAAAACCTAAAGCTGCCATAGAATCAGCGAGATGCGTGTCATTCATAGTATAGACGCTAAATCCATAGATCCAGAAAGCTTCACCATACATCTCACTTCGATTTCGGTCTCTCTGGATAACTAGAACATCAGCTATAGGTATTGCGATTAGTGAAACTACAAGCGTTAGTACGAGGTACTTTCGATACCTGTATATATGCAGACTAATCGCTGACAGCATTATACACTCAACTGAGGCTTCTGGCTAAAGCAGAGATAATAAGCTTGCTGTTACAAGACAACATATACTGCGTCTTGTTCTGACTATGTGAGATATGTTGGGCAAGGCCAATTGTCACACTTGAGACAGTTCGTGCACTTCTTTTCATCAACAGAGATCTTACCAGAATCTATGGAGAGTGCACCATGTTCACACTGAGGAACACAAGAACCACATTCTTGGCAGAATATTGCTCGTTTTACAGCACGTTCCATCTTTTCGGTCAACCGGTCCACAGTTTTTTCATCAGTCCCCCTGACAACTACGGACCCTGAGCTAAAGAGAGAGATGCTATTCTCACCAGTTGTTGTCCTTAGAGCACCCATCTCTTCCGACAGTCTTGTTTTACCGAATATTGGAAATACCTTTGAAACTCGATTCAAATCGATTCCTGAGGAGAAAGTACCCTCTAGGCTGAACCCAGATTTTGTACAGGGTGCAATACCCTTAGTCACTTGAAGTTCTAGATTTTCCCCTGGACTAGATCGGTCGGGTTTGATGTCCAGACCAAGTTTGTTGACCAGATTCATCTGTCCCTTAGGTAGTGTTTTCCATCTCCAGAAACCCATCTCAATCCATTCGCTTGGGAACCCATACTTCCTTGCCCAGTCTTGCATCATGGATGTCCATCTAGCATGATACTCTGGATGAGTTTCTCGTAGACTCTCTAGCTCGGCTAGAGGTGATGAGGGACATAGATAGCAGCCCATCCTATGATACCCTTGGTTGTATAATGGATTGAAGGCAGCCTTTTCTCTGAAAATATAGAGCCATACCTCAAGGGCATTCCAATTCTGGATTGGATTGGCAGAGATTTGTCCAGGAACCCATGGGTTCTCAGTGACACGAGGTTCAATAGAACGTTGAAATGACTCCAGTTTTCGTTGCCCCATGAAACTCAGTGTTTCTCCTCCTATCTCGTCCGCAATCGAGGTGGCTGCTGGACCAAGCTTCAACACTTTGCAGCACCAGCGAAAGTCGCGGGCAGGAGGGCCAAAAACATCAACTGATTCCCAGAATCGATCACCAGCCTCCTGTCCAATGATTAGGACCTTTCGACTTTCTGCAAAGTTCCTTATGTACTCTACAGTTTCAGGAAGTTCGATGCCTGTATCCATAAAGAAGACTGGTGGACTGTATTCCATTGCTTTTTCCACGACTAAGTATGTTGCAAGTGAGTCCTTGCCACCACTGAAGCCAACGACTATTGGAATGTCTTGCTTTGAAGCAGTTCGTTTGATGAATGAGATGGCTTCCTCCTCGACTTTGACCAAGTCATTAAAATTGGACTTCACAACATCCTCCCATGTGGATGTTTTTTCATTGTCCGAAGAGAGAGCAGGGTCTGCAACTGCTCGGATCTTCACTGCAAAGCCTTTCTTCTCCTTTGCCATCTCTTCGCCATTCATCCGAGATATGCCTGAGGCAATGACCTGACCATTAGGGTCAGTCAGCCACACTTCATCGTCAACCTGAATCTCTGAGTCACACCCTGCAATACCTGGGACCATGAGATTGGCTCCATCCTTGAGGTATTTCAGGACTCCATCGTGTATTGTGATCCATTTCTGCTTGCTCACAGCACCTATTCTACGGGCACCCTCGAGGGAGAGCAGAAAAGTGTAGGTCAGGTTTTTGATTTCAAACCTTAATCGACCAACAATGTAGCCATCAACAATTATCTCATACATTGCATCAAGTGAGGGAACTTTGTTCATCACAATTGTTTTGTTGGATGGCAGAATTGATTCTCCAACGCCCTCACCAAATTGTGCGTTAAGTGCTTTCTTTGCCTTTTCAAGATGGCCATCCATAGAAGGGAATGGGTCTCCTGGTGGAGAGATATCAACCGTTCTTGGCATCGTTCCGCAAGTG
The DNA here is from genome assembly GCA_001563335.1 of Candidatus Thorarchaeota archaeon SMTZ1-45. Classification (GTDB taxonomy): domain Archaea; phylum Asgardarchaeota; class Thorarchaeia; order Thorarchaeales; family Thorarchaeaceae; genus SMTZ1-45. The sequence goes on from LRSL01000055.1 coordinate 7,542, forward strand.
CTACATTCAGTGAGAGCTATCCTAGGAACATTGCATACATCACACCAGAAGAAACGGATTTTTGCAAGATACGGAGCATGACCTCTTCGAAATTTCCTAGGTCTTCGATTTCCTCTGGCCAGTTGGATCCAGCTCCATTAGCTATGATGGCACCACTCAGGGAAGCTATTTCCCTGTTGTTATAGGGATGTCAAGCTTCTTCAGCGTGTCTGAGGTTGGTCGACCTTCTTTATCCCACCCTCGAAGTTTGTAGTACTCTGTTAGCATCATATCAAGATGTACAATTCGCTTTCTTGAACCTCCCTCCGGGAGCGGTTTGAAGAACCTTGGTGGAAGAGTGTCATCTTGTGAAGTGAGTCCCTCTCGGAGATTGAAGAGACGTTCTAAGTTGTAGATTCGTTCACCTAACTGAAGTAAATCACGACCTGTGAGATTGAGACCTGTTCCAGCAGAGAGCATCTCGGCATAATCGTCAACAGTCCATGCAAAGTTTGTGAACCTACAGACGACCATACAGTCCATTGCTGCAGAGAGGTCCTGATAGAGCATCACAAGGTCAGCCTTTCCATCAGGTCTATCACGGTCTACAAGAACAGGGGAACCCAGTACCTCGGGTCCAATCAAATAAGACCTTAGATGACAACCTCCACGGTTCGACGTGGCATAACCAAGAGCATGTCCCTGTGCACCACGAGGATCATATGCAGGGAGTTCAAGTCCCTTTACCTGCATTGCAAGCTCGGGAGCTCCATACCTCTCAGCAAGTCTCTTTGATCCCTCACTTATTTCAGCCCCAAGACCTCGCATATGAGCAATATCATCTAGGATATCAAGAAGACCAGTTGTGTCACCAAATCTTAGAGGCGCTTCAAGATTTCCCTTTTCTACAAGTTCCATTGCAGCTCCAATGGTAGAACCTGTAGATATTGTATCTAGACCAAGACGATTACAATGGTCATTAGCAATGGCAATCCATTCTAGGTCGTTTATACCACACTGAGGACCAAGAGCCCATAGAGACTCATATTCAGGCCCTCCAACTTTCTTTCCTTGAATTAGACTGACACGTCCGCACCCAATGGGACAACCATGACAGTGGTATGTTCCTGCTGAAAACCGTTCAAGGAGCTTTTCGCCAGACACACCCTCAGCATCATTGAATGTACCCTCTTGGAAATTGTGTGTGGGAAGCATACCCAGTTCATTCGCCACACTCACGAGTACTGGTGTACCATACACAGGAAGCGATTTGTCAGTCACAGCATTCTTCTTGATGAGTCTACGAGCACGTTCTACAGCATCCTTGAGTCTTTCGGGGTCATGTACTCCAACCTCTCCTGTGCCTTTTGCAACGATTGCTTTGAGGTTCTTTGACCCCATAACAGCCCCTCGGCCATCAGTCCTAGATTTTCCCCGGCTGGGCCAATACAGGCAACTTGAGCCTTGGGGTCAGTTTCTTCCAACAACTCATCAGTTGTGGCATATGTGTCCTTTCCCCAAAGCTTTGAGGCGTCTCTAATCTCAACATCATCATCATTAATCCATAGATAGACAGGAGTTTCTGCTTTTCCATGAAAGACAACAGCTGCGAACCCTGCGCGTCTTAGCTGAGCACCAAAGTACCCTCCTGCATGAGAGTCAAATATCGTACCAGTTGTTGGAGACTTGGTTACTACAACAAACCGTCCTGCAGTTGGGACACTCGTTGCAGTTGATGGACCTACTGCAAACACAAGGATGTTGTCAGGAGTCAGAGCATCCGTCCCCGGTGCAAGATTATCAAAAAGGAGCTTGACTCCAAGCCCTCTACCTCCGAGATACTGTCTGAATAGATCAGGAGGGAGAGACTCTTTATGAATGCTTTTGTCGTTCAGAGAAACATGCAGGAGTGGTGCATCTGAATAGAGTGAAGATTTTGACATGTTGTTTACCTCCTAATCATTGAAGACGTTGTGTTCTTTATCAGGACAAGTGAGACATCGCTCTTTGTACCACTTGTAGACTTCCTTCGGTTGCTTTGCCATGTTAGCCTGTCGACTTGGACAAGTCCAACATGGCTTGTCAGGTGCCATCCACGAGTCACTATATTTAGCCCACCGAAAGTCTTCAACTATTGCAACACCTGCACTCGTTCCAATTCGATCAGCTCCAGCATCAATCACACGAATTGCATCTTTGAATGAACGAATTCCACCAGCAGCCTTGACACCCATTGATGGACCAACTGTTTCACGCATTAGCCTAACATCATGTGGTGTAGCGCCCATTGGACCAAACCCAGTAGAGGTCTTGACAAAATCAGCTCCAGCCTCTTTACATATGATACATGCTTTTCGTTTCTGGTCATCCGTGAGGAAACCCGTTTCAAGTATAACCTTGATATGTGCATCTCCAGAAGCTTCTACAACTGCTTCAATATCACGTTTAACAAGGTCATAGTTCTCATCTCGCATGGCTCCAATATTCATGACCATGTCAACCTCTTGAGCTCCAGCACTGACAACATCAGCTGTTTCGCAAGCTTTCACCTCAGGTGTTGTAGCGCCAAGAGGAAATCCTACCACAATACAAACCTTCACCGAGGTGTTTCTCAGAAGTTCCACAGCATATGCAGTATGAACTGGATTGATACAGACCGCTGCAAAATTGTAGATTGTTGCTTCATCACACAGTTGTTTGATCTTCGCTTTGGTTGATTCTGGTTTGAGAACTGTATGATCAATATACTTGGCTAATTTTTCCACTGTGAGATCCATGGAGATGCCTCCAGATGTGGAAAAGCTGCACTCATCACAATAAACCCTTCGAATTCACCAAGCAACGTGTTTATCGGGTGCCCAAATACGATTTGATGTCATCCAAGACCTCTTTCTGAAGTCTGATTACATCATGGACTTCTATTTCCTCTGCATCTTTCACTACAGAGTTCAATTGGACCACTGTCCCAACTGCATCCACCTTTGAGAAATCAACAGGGAATTCCACTTCGGCGCCTTTCACAATAAGCTCTGAACGTGTTGGATTTAGGGCAATTCTGATGCTTCTTACAATACCAATTCGCCTAGCTCTATTGTCCAAGACTTCCTTTCCCAACAGTCGTCCGGGCATACTGAGTTCATATAGCTCTGCTTCGACACTGGGCATGGTTTCCTTAGTCGTTGTGGTCATTTCAATTTGGCTCCTTGCTCTATTACTTCTGTTTGTAGGAGGCTTTTTACAGTGAGTATTATCACTGATAGGTGGAAATTATACATTATCTACGAGGCTTTGATGTTGGCCAAGGCAGAGTCCTATGTGAATGAACCAATGGTACGAAAGAGTAGTATCGAATATAGAGCGTATCAGGTCAATCTCGCTGAGGTCGCAACCAAAGAAAGCACAATGATTGTTCTGAGTACTGGTCTAGGTAAGACTGTGATTGCTGCGCTCGTTGCAGCAAAGCGCTTAGTGCAATATCCAGAATCTAAGATTCTCTTCCTAGCTCCATCAAGACCTTTGGTCGACCAACAAGCGCGCTATCTCAGAAGAGTACTAGACCTTGATGAGAACTTAATCGTCTGTTTGACAGGACATGATTCACCAGAACAAAGACGGGAAATCTGGAAGGCGGCTTGTGTGGTTGTCATGACACCACAGGCTCTACAAAACGATCTTGTCCAGAGAAGCTATAGCCTAGAGGATGTAACGCTAATTGTATTTGATGAAGCCCATCGCGGTGTTGGTAACTATGCATATACCTTCGTTGCAGAACTCTATGAGAAACAGGGAATCAACAGAAGGAGTCTTGGACTAACTGCATCTCCTGGCCATCAGGCTGAACACATCAGAATGGTCTGTGAGAACCTCAGACTTTCACATGTTGAGGTTAGAGATGAGAAGAGTCGAGACGTACGTGATTATATTGTATCAATAGATTCTGAGATGCGATTTATCACAATACCTCCGGAGATTGAGGTCTTGAGGGATATCCTCTACTCAATCATTGATGTATATAGAACTCCAATAATCAACCAAGGCTTCAATCTTCCAGATGCACGACGAATGACTCGAAAAGAGATCTTGAAAACTCAGAAAGTGGTCCGAAAAGAGATAGGCTCATACACAAAACCACCTCGAGCACTGTATCTCGTCATTCGAAATCTCACAGCGCTACTTCGAGTTGTACATCTCTTGGAGTTTGTTGGAACGCAGGGTCTGATGCCAACTCATAGGTATATTCAAGGTGTCTACGAAGAAATTCGCAACAAGAAAAGCTCGAAAGGTGTCAAAGATCTAGTTTCAAGGTCAGAGTTCAAACAGTTTGAGAGCTTGCTTGGAGCTCTAATTGATAAAGGACTCACCCATCCTAAGGCAGATGCCATACTAGAGATTGTAAGCGAGCAGCTTTCTGTTAATCTAGATTCTCGGATTTTGATATTCACGCGTTTTCGGGATACAGCAGTCGAAGTGAGTGAAACTCTAGAGCAGTTGGAGGAGGCACGAGTCAGTCGTTTTGTGGGACAGAGCTCTCGTGGCTTAGACAAGGGGTTTAGTCAGAAAAAACAGGTCGAGATTCTTGATGGATTTCGGAATAATGAGTTCAATGTCTTAGTTGCCACACAAGTTGGTGAGGAAGGTCTTGACATTCCTGAGTGCAATTTGGTAGTGTTCTATGACTGCGTGCCATCTGTTGTACCGTATATACAACGTCGTGGTAGAACAGGACGTCATTCCCCTGGACGTGTAGTGATCTTTGTGGCAAAAGGAACTCATGATGAGTTCTACCATTGGAGTGTGATTAGTAAATTGAAGAAGATGCCATCAGCTCTGAAGGAAACAGAGAAAGAAGAGGAGGAAAAGCAGACAAGCCTTGACGAGTTTGTCAGTGAGGATGATGAGCAAGTTTTAGAACGCATGATAAGCAAAGCTCCTAAGAGGCAAGATGACCGAATTCGACTCATTGTCGATTCCCGAGAACTTCCAACAGCTGTTGCACGTGAGCTTGCCAGACTTGATGTTGAGATATCTGGAGAGAGTCTTGAGATTGGTGACTATGTGGCTTCTGAGGATGTAGCAATCGAGCGTAAAGAAACTGGCGATTTCATTCAGTCACTTATTGATGGTCGACTCTTTGTCCAGTTGTCTGCTCTACGTTCAGCGTATCGTCGTCCGGTTCTCATAATTGAAGGAGAGCAAATCATCGGATTGCGAGCTGTAAATCCAACATCGATTTACGGGGCGCTTGCATCAATTGCCATCAGGATTCAAGTTCCAATACTTTGGACTCGAAACGCTGAAGAAACAGCTAACGTTCTCTATAGGATTGCACACCTTGAACAGAGTGAGTCCAAGAAGCCTCTTAGAACGCGATCAGGTGAGATAAGAGGAACCGACGCGGAAGCGCTCGAATATATTCTATCTGGTTTCCCGGGTATAGACACAGTTACCTCCAGAGCAATCCTATCAGAGTTTGGCACCTTGGAGAAGATTTTCACAGTGGAGCAGAAAGAACTACAAAAAGTGAAAGGTGTTGGACCTAAGATTGCAGGACGTATAAGACGTCTATTGACTACAAGATACCCAGGCTCAAAAAGCTAGTATACACGAGGATTCTTGCCTTTTCCTCGCTCATAGGCCTCGCGTAGGACATCTGTGATCTTCCTACTGATTTCCCAATAATCTAGGTAATCGTTTTGTTCAAGTCGGACGAGACTGAGAATACTACGGAACAACATATACAATTTAGGGTCAATCTCACAGATCTCGCCGAGGCTTTCCTTGGCAAACTGTAGCCCTCTTAGGTAAATCTTGTCTCGTTTTGTCATAGCCTCAGCTATTTCTTTCATCTCTTGTTTATCCTTTAGCTCGAAACCCAATTGTTTCATCGTACCTATGATGTCAAGTGTCCGATCCAGTTCAGACTCAGCTTGATCAGGCAGTTCATCCATATCCCCAGTGGCTATGAAGACGTTCTCAGCAGTTGCCCTCCAGAGCTTCTGCATGATATGACTATCACCATTTCCTGCTGGTTCGTAGCCATCTTGCTCCACCAAGCCACACTTCTCGAGCTCTTTGATGTGATATCTTACGGTTTGAGGTTTGATTTCCTTTTCAGGATCTTGTTTTGATAGAAAATCGATGAGTTCTGTAGTAGACATTCGTCGGGCTCTCAAGGCATGAAGTATCTGTCTACGACTTTCGTCACTTAGGACTTTGTACGCATCGATTGCTTCTTCACCAGTCAGGACCCGTATCGTGTCGATTGGTTTCGCCCCCTGCATCAGAATTCAACCTTACCTCAAACTATAAGCTTTGAGAAATGTACAAAGTCATATTTTACACGACAGCTAATAGCCCACAGGGCTACTAGTGTCGGAATTCCATTGGTTTATGCAGGCACGTAGATCCATTGCCGCATGTCCTGCAGGCATGGTACGCGCTTGATTAGTTTCTTCTTCAAGAGTTTTCTAAGAGCATATCTGACAGTTCGAGGTGCGAAAGACACTTTGTCCAAGAGTTGCTTTGGTGTAACGCCACCCTTACCGCTACTCCTGAGAATATCTAGGACTATCATCTGACTCTTAGTGAGCTTCATGTTCTTGAGCTCTTCTTGGAGTTGTTGATCACTCATCATTTTTGAATACCTTCCCATTGTAATTTGTCAATTTTGTGAGGTTTTCTAATAGAAATTGCCTCAATCAACTAAATATTTGACCAACAAAGTTACTTATTAACTTATCGCCGTGTGGAGTAGTATGTCGCGGTGTGTGACTGCGAATACTTAACATTGTTAATATCATTATTTGAAAGAAACGATCAAAGGCTTACTGGATGTATTTATCTAATTGCGGGAAAGTCTATAACTCCGAAGAACATGAGCTAGATGACCAGCAATGAAAAAAGCCGTCATACTTGCAGCAGGTGACTCAACAAGATTGTTGCCGCTATCAGCCAACCAACCCAAACATGTTCTTCCTATTGCTGGGAAACCTTTAATCTTTCACACATTGGAAGCACTGGAAAAGGCAGGGATCAGAGAAACACTTGTAGTCTATGGATATCAAGCAAGTAAGCTTCGAGAAGCTGTAGAAACACGTGCCTGGAAGATGAAGATTTCATTTGTAGATCAAAAAGAACGAAAGGGAACTGCTCACGCTGCAGGATATGCCAAGAAGTTTGTAGGAAAGAGTAATGCAATTTTGATGTATGGTGATGTTATGGTTGGTCCTAATACCTTTGAGGGTCTTATTGAGCGTCATAAGAAGAGAAAGTTTGACTTGACACTCTCAGTTAAACCAATTGAGAATCCAAGTGCATATGGAGTTGTTAAAGTACAAAGAGGCAAAGCCAAAGCTCTCATTGAAAAGCCTGAGCCAGAACAAATGGTTAGCGATCTTGTGAATGCAGGAATCTATGCAATCAGCTACCCAATATGGGAAGCAATAGAGAAGACTGAACTCTCCCCAAGAGGAGAATATGAGATAACCGATTCAATATCTATGCTGATAGAGAAAGGTAATGTTGGGGCTTATTCATTACCATCTTGGTGGCTGGATATTGGAAAGCCCTGGGATTTGCTTGAAGCAAACAGGCTGTGTCTTGAGCAGTTGGAAAGACGTGTTGAAGGCACAGTAGAAGATGGGGCCACTGTGAAGGGCAAGGTCATTGTAGAAGAAGGCACCCTGATGAAGAGTGGTGCATATATTGAGGGTCCAGTTTTCATAGATGGGGAATCTGTCATTGGGCCGAACTGCTATATTCGACCACATACATCTCTTGGAAAGAGAGTCAAGATTGGAAATGCTGTAGAGATTAAGAACTCAATCATAATGAATGACACTAATGTTGGACACCTCTCATATGTCGGTGATTCTATAATTGGTCAACGATCAAACTTTGGTGCAGGAACCATCACAGCTAACCTTCGTCATGATAACGAGACCATCTTTGCGACTGTAAAAGGTGAGCGTATAAACTCTGGGAGACGAAAACTTGGAGCTATCATCGGTGATGACGTAAAAACTGGTATTGGAACATCGATAAGTCCTGGGGTGGTGCTTCATCAGGGCTCTCAGACGGGAGTTGGTGTTATCGTCAAACGGGACATTGCACCGTATAAACTAGTTACTGTAAAACAGGACCAATCTATAATGGATGTAGAACGCCGATAGAGAGGAGTGATGCTTTGTCATCCAATAAACTGAAAGAGTTCAACACAGTAGTAAAGGACTCAAGCAGTGTCAATGTTCTCTTCGGGTACTGTTATCCATCCACATACAGAGCAGGAATGACTGGACTTGCATTGCATATCTTTTATGCGATTTTAAACTCAAGAGAGGACACCTCATGCGAGAGATACTTCCGATATGATACTCCATCTCCAGCTCTTTCAGTAGATAGTCAGAGACCTCTGAAACATAATCACATTATTGGATTTTCACTTACTTATGAAGAGGACATAGTCAATCTAGTACAGATGCTCGACTCAGGTGATGTGCCAGTTCTTTCTGAGAAAAGAACCGAAGATGACCCTTTGGTCATTGTTGGAGGACCAGTCATCACTGCAAACCCTGAGCCCTTTGTTGATTTTGTAGATGCATTTGTAATTGGGGAAGGAGATGCAATAATTCATGATATTGTAGATGCAGTTGCATCTGGAAGTTCACGGAAAGAGGTATTGGCGCAATTTGCGGAACTCAACGGCGTATATGTTCCAACGATTCCAAGATTGAATATTGATAGGAATATCATTCTTGACCTTGATTCACTCGAGTATCCCATTTCTCAGATTGTTCCCGATGTTCCAGAGGATTCAAGACTTGAGCCTGTTTTCGGAAAGTCGTTTCTTCTTGAGGTGACTAGAGGTTGTGGTCACTCTTGTCGATTTTGTCTCATTGGTCATGTATGTCAACCAAGAAGAACTAGAAGTCTTGACAGACTGAAATATCTAGTCAATATGGGGATAGAAAATACACCCGTAGGTAAAGTATCCATGATAGGATCTTCTCTTGGAGACCTTGATGGATTGGAAAGCCTTGTTTGTTGGACCGTAGACCAAGGCCTTGGAGTTTCTGTACCATCATTACGTGCAGACTCTGTGAGTGAACCACTCTTGGAGTGTTTGGTTAAGAGCGGACAACGAACACTAACAATTGCTCCGGAAACGGGATCACAAGATCTGCGAAAATCGATTGGAAAAGGATTACAGAACTCTGACATCGAGAATGCTGTGGAAGTGGCAGCACGATCTGGTTACAACGCACTGAAGCTCTATTTCATAATTGGACTTCCAGGGGAGACTGATGATGATATTAAGGCCTCTGTAGACATGATTATCAACTTAGCAAAAGCCTCTAGTTTGAAGGTCACAGCCAATATCAATCCCTTCATTCCTAAGGCGCAAACTAGATGGGAAAGGGAACCCCAACCACCAATAGAAGAACTACGTCGAAAGTTGAAGCTGATTGAAAGAGGTGTGAAAGGGAGAGTAAAAGTAACGATTGAATCACTGGACCCAAGAAATGCAAGGATACAGGCGGCGCTTTCAATTGGAGACCGGTCATTAGGCAGGGTGATTCGGAATGCAGCTACCTATGGAGGATATGGAGGGTGGCGGCGGGCTGAGAAAGAAACTGGAATCCCGTTCTTTTCATTAGCAAATGATGCAGAAAGACTACAAAATGAGTTGCCTTGGTCCTTTTTGCGCAAATGATGATTGAAAAACTAGCGCCATCTTGACAAAGCTCATAAGTCAATTCTCAGAAGTCTCTCTTGAGATACACTATGCCCTGTACGGGTCATGGTTGTCTGGTGACGATACATGTCTGAAGATGGTGAATTTCGGGAAACATTTCCCGCTCTCAGTAAGGAGCTTGAAGAGAAAACCACAAAGACATTGAAGATAGATGGTGTCCGGACAATGGCGGAGGAAACAGGTCCCAAGGGAGGCACAGAAACATTCACACCGGATGTGGTGGATTATATTCGACGATGTGACACAGTGTCGCAGGCTCTTGAGATCGTTGATTATCTTATGAGAAGAAACGAGATTAGTCCATCGCAAGCTAGGGAGATAAAGGGTCAATTGAAGACTGATGGTCTTAGGAGCTTTGGCTCAAAGAAGGAAAAAGACCACTACCTCCACCACGGAATTGGTGAGGAATAGAACAGAATAGCCTTAAAATGTGGCTAAGACTTTCATGAGTTTTACATGCTTAGTAGAGCCTACTAGGTAACTAAGATACACATAGAGCAATTCTTTCATACAACTTTGTACGAGGAGGAGAGGGTTTGAGAAAGCAAAGCTAAGTAGAACGCGTGCAAAGACTGTTAGTGAGTCTGGATACGGACTTCACTTAGCTTGGTTTGTAAACACCCTTGTCACGAGCCCACGAGATCGTTTCTGGGTCGCAACGCTTGAGTTCACGTTCTGGGAAGTCACTCAGGAGGTTCCACCCAATATCAAGAGTCTGCTCAAATGAACGGTCTTCAAACTCACCTTGGTTGATGAATTCAGTCTCAAATTTATCTGCAAACTTGAGATACTTCTGATCGCGGTCTGTCAAAGCCTCTGATCCTACGACTGCAACAAGGTCTCTGAGGTCACGACCTTCAGAGTAAGCATAGTACAGTTGTGCCTGTATTTCCTTGTGATCAAATCGTGTCATTCCTTCACCTATTCCTTCTTTCATCAATCTGCTCAGTGATGGGCCAGGATCGATTGGTGGAAATATACCTCGTCTGTGTAGTCCTCTTCCAACGATAATCTGGCCTTCAGTGATGTAACCAGTGAGGTCTGGGATAGGATGAGTCATATCATCCTGTGGCATGGATAGAATCGGCATCTGAGTGATTGTACCATTTCGCCCATGAATACGACCAGCTCGTTCATAGATAAGACTGAGATCTGTGTAGAGATAACCAGGATACCCGCGTCGTCCAGGCACCTCAGACCTGGCTGCACTGATCTCTCGAAGAGCCTCAGCATAGTTAGTCATATCGGTCAGGATTACAAGTACGTGCATATCAGCAGTGTAGGCTAAATACTCAGCAGCTGTGAGCGCCGCTCGTGGAGTGATGATACGTTCAATTGCTGGATCATTCGCCAAGTTCAGAAAGAGTGTAGTGTGTTCGAGTGCACCTGTTTCTTCAAAGGACTGCATGAAATATTGTGCCTCAGTGGCTGTGATACCCATCGCTGCAAACACAATAGCAAAATCACCTTCCTCACCAGGAATCTCTGCTTGTCTTACAATCTGCGCAGCAAGTCTATTATGAGGGAGTCCGGATCCAGAGAAGATTGGTAGTTTCTGCCCACGGACAAGTGTGTTGAGTCCATCAATCGCAGATACACCAGTTTGGATTGGCTGTCGTGGATATTGTCGTGCATATGGATTGATGGGTGACCCGTAAATATCCCAATGATCCTCAGCAGTGAGCCGGGGGCCTTTATCCAATGGGTTTCCAGCGCCATCAAGAACCCTACCTAGAATCTCAGATGAAACAGGAAGCTTTAGTGTGTCACCTGTGAAACGTACAGCTGTAGTGTCTGTATCAAGTCCGCTTGTCCCTTCAAAGACTTGGATTACAGCACGGCCCTTTCCTGTTTCTAGAACAGTGCCTGTGAGTAACTCACCAGCGGGTGACCTGATTTTCACAACTTCATTGTATGACACATCGTGAGTGTTTTCGACGACAAGTAGCGGACCACTTACGTCAGAAACGGTTCTGTAGACGATTGAGGATTCTTTAGACATTATAGAAACCGCCTTTGTCATGTGTTCTGTGCTTCGATGTCGTAAAAGTAGCTGAGTTTTAAGAGTTGCGAAGTGCTCTACAGCCATGCGGCAACATGAAAGAAGGCAAGAATCGGAGCCAGCAATAGGGCTCGAACAATTAGAGACTTGCCCTTTCCAGTCATATCATTTGCGCTGGGGGTGAAGTATAAGATAGCACCAGCAAGCAGACAGATTGCAACAATAGCATCCCCTAGCCAGACCAGTATCGAGATTATCTCCGCATCAGTCATACCAAGGAGATGAAGCCAGGCGCTTGTTGCACTTTCAACTGTGATTGTTTCAACTCCACTGAGCTGAGCGAGTAGATTTATGATAAGGGGCCCACCGAAGAAAAGAACTATGCCTGCTGCAACCAAGGATTTTGCTAGACCATCGCTAAGCCCAGTTGCATATATCATCATGCCAATCAGGATGAAAATTAGGTAACCACGAATTGCCAGTGCAAAAAGAGCATTGAGTATCTCGCCTAATGTGCTGAACCAAGTATCAGGCAGTGGTATATCAAATGGCGACTGTATCAATAGAAGCACTAGATTGCCCATGTGACTCACAGAAGAGAGTTAGCATGATTGGATATAATGACCACTCAAACGAGCTCTTGTTTTAGAACTTGAAAATCTTCTCTCATTCGGTTTTTGACCTTAGGGAATCTGAGTGCAGCTGCTGGGTGGTAGGTCATGAAGTATTTTCTATCATCGATCTCATGGAACTGGCCATGTGCTTCTGAAACCTTCCGTGGACCGAGAAGTGAAGTGATTGCCACCCCTCCCAAGAGAACTACAACTTTGGGATTGATTATCTCAATCTGCTGTTCAAGATATGGTCTGCACGTGTTGATTTCGGCCTGAGTAGGAGTCCGATTCCTTGGGGGTCTTGACTTTAAGATGGATGTTATGAAGACATTATCTCTTGAGAAACCTATCTCTTGAATCATTGACGTTAGGAATTCACCAGATCTTCCAACAAATGGACGACCAGTTTCATCCTCACTCGCACCAGGAGCTTCACCTATAAACATCACTTCTGAGTCCACTGAGCCTTCCCCAGGAACTGCATTGATACGTGTCTTATGTAGAGGACAAAGTGTGCAATTTCTGATTACATCATGTAATGCTTCAAGCTGCTTTTTTCGTGTCATGTCTAGTTACTATATCACAATCTTAGCGATAAAAGCCACGAATTTCCAGATTACCGCTCACATACTATTTTGCACTTTCTTGATACAACAGACCAGATTCGGACATCTCTTGAAACAGTGATTGAAACTCGCCTTCCATCTTCCGCTCTATTGCATCCATTGTTTCATCATACGAGTCCCAAGGTGCAATCTTCATTCTCGCAATGTTATCTAGAACACTGAGCTCTAGGATTCTTCGAACATGAACACCTAGCTGCACAGCTTCTGTCATCTTCTTTGTGAAGTTGATGATGATTCTCAACATACGATAGGTCTTACCCATAGGAGAGAATGTGTCAATCTCATGAAGTGCACTCTGTGTCAGAAAGTCTTCCTTAATCATCCGTGCAGCTTCTAAAACTGCACGTTCAGATTCAGGAAGTGCATCAGGTCCAACAAGCTGTACAATCTCTCTTAGTTCTTGATCTTTCTGCAAGAGAGCTAATGCTTCCTTTACTAGCTCTGGCCAGTCATTTCCCATGTTCATTCTTTGCCACTTCTCAAGAGTACCAAAGTATAGAGAATAGCTTGTCAGAGTGTTAATAGCAGGGAAGAATCTTCGGGCTGCAAGATCCTTATCAAGTGCCCAGAACACTTTAACGATCCTAAGAGTTGCTTGAGTGACTGGTTCTGAGAAGTCACCTCCAGGGGGTGAAACAGCCCCGCAGATTGTAATTGAGCCAAGTGTTTCTTTAGACCCAAGTGTCTTCACTCTACCACCACGCTCATAGAACTGAGCTAGTCGTGAACCAAGATAGGCAGGATAGCCCTCTTCAGATGGCAGCTGTCCGAGACGACCTGAAATCTCTCGTAGTGCCTCAGCCCAACGGGAGGTTGAATCAGCCATAAGTGCTACGTCAAAGCCTTGGTCTCTGAAATATTCAGCAAGCGTGACAGCTACATAGATAGATGCTTCACGCGCTGCCACTGGCATATTAGATGTATTGGCAATCAGAACTGTCCGTTCCATCAGGGGACGACCTGTCTTTGGGTCTTTCAGATGTGGCCACTCCTCAAGTGCCTCTGTCATCTCATTCCCACGTTCACCACAACCAACATAGACAACAACTTGTGCGTCTGCCCACTTAGCAAACTGATGGAGTGCGACTGTTTTTCCGGTCCCGAAACCACCTGGGATAGCACCAGTACCACCCTTTGCTTGGGGCATGAATGTATCAATGACGCGCTGTCCCGTCACCAAAGGGGTATCCATTCCAACACGTTCTTTGAAGGAACGACCCACTCTGACGGGGGTTCTCTGCATCATCATGACATTATGGACATCACCATGTTGATCTTTCACTTTACAGATAGTTTCATTGACTGTGTACTCGCCCTTCTTAACTATCTCAACAATCTCGCCCTTCACTCCAAAGGGAATGAGAATTCTGGATGTGATGATACCTGTTTCAGGCACCTCACCAATGATGTCGCCAGGTTCAACATTGTCGCCTACTTTTACGGTGGGATTGAACTCCCATTTCTTCTCTTTGTTAAGACCTTCAACACTGAGCCCTCTTGTTATGAAGTCACCAGACATTTCTCGTAGGTCGGGTAGTGGTCTCTGAATACCATCATAGATTGATCCCAGAAGACCAGGTCCAAGTTCTACTGAAAGAGAGTCCCCTGTGGCTTCAACTGGCTCACCAGGAGCAACACCAGATGTTTCCTCATAGACCTGGGCTGTGAACTCTTCTTCTCCAACTTCAATCACTTCGCCAATTAGCTTTTGGTGTCCTACTCGCACGACTTCGTACATACGAACAGCAGGAATACCAGAGCACTTGACTACGGGTCCTGCAATACTTTCAATACGCCCAGTTTGTCTAGTCAATGTTCATATCTCCAGTTTGGTCTTAGCCTAGATGTTAATCTCGATTCCAACAGCTCTGCGAATCAGCTCTTTTAGCACTGTTTCATAGGCGCCAGTGGTTCCATTTCTGTCTGGTACCAGCAATATAACTGGTATGGGTGATTGTGAGAACTCAACGATTGTATCTTCTACTTCCGCAGCTAATGGTTCGGTGATGATGATAAGTCCCATAGCGGGGTCTCTGAAGAACTGATAGAGCAGATCACGGGTTTCCGCTGGAGTTTTTGGAATAGCACACTCGCTCACACCGACCAACCGAAATCCGGTGACTGTGTCCCTATCACCAATCACTGCAATCTTATCACTCGACATGGTAGATACCACTGTAGTCGGACTTGGCTCATGCTTTAGCTGTCCACTAAAAAGCATTTGGAATGAACATGATTGATAGAAATCTAACCTGCAAATTGAGTAATGATGTCTTGCTCCTCGACAATTGTCCAGCAATACAGACATTTTAGCTGAACAGGGGTTCTAGAAACTACCTCATACTTGCTATGGATTGGTTCGCGCTCTTTATTTGTCACACACCGCTGATTAGGACATTTAAAGATGTCAGCAATTATCTCAGGTAGCTGAACACGTGTCTTCTTTATGACTTTGAAGTCCTCAATAAGATTGATTGTAGCCTCTGGTGCGACAAGTGCAATTCGTGCAACCTCTTCTTCTTTGAGAAATCGATGCTCAACTTTCACAATGTCTTTTTTCCCTATCTTTGAACTGGTTATGTTCATAGCTAGAGAAACAACATTCCCATCCTTCCCTGTGATTCCTAGAATCTTTAGAACCTCTAGAGCTTTTCCAGCTCTGATATGATCAATCACAGTTCCATCATGAATCTTGACAATTCTGATTTTTTCAGTACCAACTTTCTCAGACATATAAGACACACGCAGCTCGTCATATCATTCACCCAGTTTTAGACCTTATCATTCAGAGCGCGAAAAACGTTCATCTTCTCAAAGGCGAAGGTTGATATGGACAACCGCTTGAACAGTCCCAGAAAACGGTGGAATTGTCTTGGTTTTAGAAGGTCTAGGAAAGTCACTGAACTCCGCTCTAAAGAGGCTGTTTGGCGCAAGCGTAGTAGACGAGGAACTCGTGAAGGAGCTAGTGAAGGATATCCAACGTGCATTGCTAGTTGCTGATGTTGATGTCAATCTTGTGATGGCAATAACCAAGAGAGTACAAGAACAAGCATTGGATGAAAGACTGCCAAGAGGTGTGTCCCGTCGTGAACATATTGTCCGTGTTGTGTGGGACACCTTAGCCTTCTTTCTTGGGGAAAAGACCGTCCCTCTAACAATCAATCCAGGAAAACCCAACCTTGTCATGATGGTTGGCATTCAAGGATCTGGTAAAACAACCACAATCGGAAAATTGGCACGTTACTACCAGAAGAGAGGTATCAGGACTGGAGTGATTTGCGCAGACAACTTTAGACCTGGAGCATATAATCAATTGAAGCAGTTGGCTGAGAAATCAAATGTGCCCTTCTGGGGAGATGAGAGTGAAAAGGATGCCATAAAACTAGCAAAGCAAGGCGTCAGAGAGATGCAAAAGAAGGGAATCGAGCTCATCCTCTTGGACACCTCAGGTAGACACAGAGAAGAAACAGGGCTAATCAAGGAGATGCGCGATATCTCAAAGAGCGTGAAACCTCAGGAGATTGTGCTTGTAGTAGATGGTACTCTTGGTCAACAGGCAGGGGTCCAAGCGGCTGCATTCAAGAAAGCCACAGATATTGGATCGATAATAGTGACCAAGCTTGATGGAAGTGCCAAGGGAGGTGGTGCCCTCTCTGCAGTGGCTGCAACTCAAGCACCTATCAAATTCATTGGCCTTGGAGAGGGGATGGATGCGATCGAACCTTTCAATCCAACAAAATTTGTTGGACGTCTTCTTGGTATGTCAGACATCCGAGGACTGATTGAGAAGGTCAAAGAGGCCCAGATAGAGGTTGAAGAAGATGCAGCTAAACGAATCATGAAGGGACAATTCACACTAAAAGACATGATGGCTCAAATGAAGCAACTCAAAAAGATGGGGCCTATCGGAAAAGTAATGGAGATGTTGGGGCTTCAATACAAACTTCCTGATGGCATTGCTGAGATTCAAGAAGAGAACATGAAACGTTGGGAAGTCATTATGAATTCAATGACCAAGGCAGAGCTGGAAGAACCCAAGCTGATCAAATCATCAAGAATCAAGCGTATTGCGAAAGGTTCTGGAACCTCTCAGAAGGACGTTAGAGACCTCTTGAAGCAGCATGACCAGATGAAGAAGATGATGAAACACATGGGAAAGCAGCGACGCGGGCGAAAGGGAGCTATCCCTGGTTTTCCAGGACTCCAATGAATGCATCCATAGGTTACCAAAGTTGTGATGCTCATGCGTCATTATCTAGTGAGATTCGAAAAGTTTCCAATAGATAAGAGATCTGTAAGAGCAGGTCAAAACAGCCCCGAAGTTGTGACTGCATGCAGATGCATCAATGTTGGACTATTTCTATCAGGAAGCCTTAGGCAAGACGTGGCAGTGTCCATAGCAATAGGAGTTCCGGATGATTTGATAGTGATTTCATTTCTTGGAAAATCATTGAGAAGGGTTTCGCCAGAGGAGAGGTCAATTTCTTTTTTCCTGTTAAAGTCAATTGAAAAGGCGCAGAATCTCAAGATTGATGATATGTTCACTATGGACAATGGAATCGAATTGATACGAGCTTCAAATGAAAAGATCTTAGAGCTATGGGCCTCTGAAATTATTCAAGTTCCCTCATCCAATCCAGAAAGGTATATTCTCGACACCAACCTGTCTGCAGATAGGATAGAAAACAAACCATGAAGAAAGCTTCATAATCACAGAGTTTCTGTTTTCAGTGAAATCAGCCGATGGGTGTGATTCTTTGCCTACCAATGTTACCCCAGAATTCGACAAGCAGAGGATTATTTACGAGGAAACAGAAGACCTCGCTCAGCGGATAGTAGAGCTTGAAAAACTTCTATCTCTTGCACCTAGACACAAGGGTGCAGAGAGAATGGTGGGGGACTACAGAAAGAAGTTGGCTACACTCAAAGCTCAGTTTGAGAAGAAACGAGAACAGGAACGTGCGCGTCGAAGTGGTAGTTCAGATGAGGGTGTTATACGAAAAGAGGGGGCTGGTCAAATCTGTCTTATTGGCGTCACAAACAGCGGAAAATCATCGCTGATCAATGCAGTCACTAATGCAGAATTTGATGTTGGTGACTATCCATTCACAACACCAATTCCCACTCCTGCCATGTTAACTCTGGAGGACATCAATATTCAATTGGTGGAACTTCCAGGCGTCTTTGAAGGCAGCAATGAAGCAGGAATTGGTCGGCAAGCATTATCCGTAGCTAGAAATACTGATTGTATTGCTCTGGTTATTGACCTCTCTCAGGATATTGAGCAGCAGATGAGGATTATTCTTGGGGAGTTGGATGCCGCCCGAATTCGTCTTAACAAGGAGAAGTCTGCAATCAGGATTGAGAGAGTTGGTCTGGGGGGTCATATGATCTACGGTGCCCAGAATTTTCAAGGTGACATTGAAGAGGTCAAGGAATATCTCAAAGCACGTAGAATCACAAACATAATTGTACGGTTTCAAAAACCAGCCACATTCGAACAGCTAGTTGATGCAATGGACTCAAGTGTTGCATATGTTCGAGCAATGATTATTGCCACAAAGGGTGACGCAGAGGGGTCTGAGGCTAGATTCAAGGAGCTTGAAGAGAATTACAGCCATCGCTTTGACATAATCCCAACCTCCGCCTTGAGAAAAGAGAATCTTGATGGCATGAGCTGGGCATTCTATGAGCATCTTGATATTCTTAGGGTCTATACAAAGATTCCAGGAAAAAAGAGAGAGGACAAACCCATTGTACTTCCTGAGGGTTCAGTAGTTGAGGATGCTGCACGAAAGGTGCACAAGGAACTCTTTGTGGAAAGGTTCCGCTCAGCTGTCATACTACGAGACAATGACAAGATCAGGAGGAGAACTGTAGGTCTCAGTTATCCGCTTCAGGATGGAGATGTATTACAGCTTGCCCACAGGTAGGGATGGCATTTGACAGAGTTTCCAAACCTGGTTGTAGTTCTAGTTGGTCCAGAGAATCCCGGGAACACCGGGTCTGTGGCCAGAGCTTTAGGGAACTTCGGAGTGAACGAGCTAAGAATAGTTGGGGAAGACCATCGACAGGACCAATTTGCTCAGATGCTCTCAGTGCACGCTCATGAGATTTTGAACAATGCGGGAGTTTTTAAGAGCCTAGGTTCTGCCCTTGCTGATATTGACTTAGCGTGGGCTGCAACTGCAAGAACAGGTGGAAATCACAGCGTCACAAGAGCCTTGGTGCCTCTCTCTGAATTGCCTGATCCAAATGCGCTTGAAGGTCGTATTGCACTAGTCTTTGGAAGAGAGAGTACAGGATTGTTCAACGATGAGATAGCGTTGTGTGACCTTGCCTTTACAATTCCAGCTTCGAAGGAATATCCAAGTCTAAACCTCAGTCATGCGGTGTCAATTGTACTTTATCATCTGTTCTCAAAATTCGCTCCAGAAGAGCCACGAAGGCCCTATGAGACGCGAGCAGCAACATATCAGGAACGAGAACAGGTGTACAAATTTTATGATGCTATAGTGGATCATTTGAACCTAAAGGAGCATAAAATCCCAATCGCGAAACAGGTCTTCAGAAATCTTCTAGGAAGGGCCTATATGACAGGGAGAGAGGTCTCTACACTTACTGGAGTCATCAGACGAATCAGTGAACTTGTAAATGAGCGCGAAAAGCCTGAAGATTAGTTCCCATAGCCCATCTTACGTTTCAGTTCAGGGTCAATCTTGTCGAAGACTATCTTGCATGGAGTAGGCATCTTTGGTGCTGCTTTCTTTAGGGCGGTCATTGCTGGACCTATGTGTCGAGGGTTCACTCTAACTGTAATCAACGGTTGTCCTGGTCGAACTCGTGCGGCGAGCCCTATTACTTTGCCCCATGCCCTTCGCATTCCATCCTGAACACGGTCTGCACCAGCTCCGGAGATCATCTTATTCTCACGGAGATAGTGGTAGGGTTTGACACGCATCCGCAGGTGATAGTTCTGTCTACCTACCTTCTTGGTCATCTCCCTGTTGGAGGCAATACGTGCAGCCTCAAGGGCTTGATGTCTAATCTGGCATCTTTCAAGACCAACCAGGGATAGCTCAACCTCAAATACACCGCTTGCGTCACCCATGTCAAAGCTAGTCAATCTGCTAGGGGGCTGTCTATGAATATACCGCCGCCTGACAAATGGCTGTCTATCACATTCTCTGTAACAATGACCTGGTCGCTTTCCCATAATCATCACCAATTGGTCCTTTAGCCTAGTAGCTGGCTAGAACTACTCGAAACCGCGGGGATTCCAATAAAAGGATTATGGACTAGACCTTGAAGAAAAGATTGCAATTCGAGAAGGGAGCATTGGTTCGATTCGTCTAGTCAAATGATGACGATAACTGCAGGACTAGCCCACTAGAGGAGAATAATAGAGCTGCTAAGACCTAAGATGAGAAGTATTATTAGTATTAGGATAATTTCAAGCCACGTTCTATGTTCAATTATCTTTCTCTTCACATAATGTCTTGTTATTCTGATTTTCTTGTACTGCGCATAGCTGTAAACGGTTAGCGTAGCTGAGAACAGTATTATCCCCGCGGTGACGATTATTCTATTTGTTGGGTAATCCCAGAAGCCATTATTGATTGTTCTTAACACTTCAGCTGATTCGGTAACGTGGTTCAACGGATCATATACAACAACCTTCAAAACGTACACAGAGTTTTCGTATCGAGTGGTGTCCCAGAGTAGTACACCCTCCAATGTGGTCCCATTGATATCAATCGTTTCATGACAATTAAATGATGATGTAGCAACAACTGTGTCATTAGCATGGAGTTCGACCATGTAAATAAAAAATCCCTCATCATGCACCCTGAAGCTCACATTTGTGATACCGGTAAGTGGTCCATCAGGAATGTGAGTTTCTTGGATTACCGGGCCTTCAATATCCCTTCCAACACGACCCTCAATTGTCGCTGCTGAGTCTGCAAAAGGGACACCGCTAACCTTGGAAAACCAGACATACCAAGTGTCACTATGTGTTGCTTGGAAGAAAACCATGTTCAACCGACCCTCTTGTGCAGGATAACTATAATCCTCATGCTTAGTAGTTGGCTCACTCCCATTCATGATGGCATCTTGACCTGCTTGGTCAACAATGAAGAAGTAAATACCTTCTCCATCGATAATCCGAAAACGCGCATATAGGAGCTCGTCCTGGGTGAAATATAATGAAACATTGTGATACTCCCCGGGGTTTATTGTGAGTAACTCCATGTCCTCAACAAGGTCAGCCGTAACCTCTCCTGATTCGCAGAAGACTAGACAACATATAACCAAAATACAAAGAATAACCGTCCTACCTGTTGGCAAACACAATCCTCCTACGGAAATAAGAACACATCAGCTAAATTATCTTTCGACCTCAAAAAAGGAGCTTCTCATTCACCTGTAGTATCAGCCCGCCATACGTTCCTACACGGATGTGTGGCTTCTCGATGATCGGTATCTCAAACAACCGGAGTACCATCATCTTTCATAAGGATTAACGTACTAACATCATTGTGGTTTCAGCTGTTCTCTTGATTCTTGGTCTACTGGTTATCGTACTACGAGTCAGCAACATTCACGATGGACAAGCATGTTCTGAAAGAATCTATGACTCCCTATATGACTCATGCACAACACTAAGTTCTGACTCCCCAGTAGTTGGTCCTAATATCAGCTGGTTTCCTGATCCGAATGTCACTATGGCCATCGATGGCTATTACAATGGTCAGAACCAAGAAATCTTCGATTATTGGGTTTGGGTAAATGATTCTCTAGGAGTTGACTCTGTGATCTTTCGTTTCAAGTGGAGTAACGACGAAAAGTGGCTGAACAGAACTACTGGATTAATAGAGGGGGATGAGTTTCATGGGAGGTACAAAGGGAATCTAACTTGGCCAGCTCCCGGTGGTGGCAATTTTCAGTTCAAGGTATTCGCCAACAATACGTTAGGATACTGGAATGAAACTAGTCCTATGTCTGTTTGGTTTGGCTACTTGTACTGGAATCCGATTTACACCCCACACTTCTGGATTCTGTTCGTGATTCTTCCACTGGTGTCATTGATTGGTCTAGTTGGAGTTTGGAAGCTTAGACAAAAACGCACGTTATCTTGGACGCATGTGACATCAGCCCACAAAGGATTATGGACTGTGACCTGAGAACAAAGAAATATATCGGGTAAATTCTCAAGTGATTACCACCTTCCTCAAAGAGCATAAATTGATTCATGTCAATGTATTCTGCGTGGCGTGTGCAAGCACGATTCAGATTTTGGGGGATAAAGATTGAATCCAATTGAGATTAGAAATCTTGTAAAGTCCTATGGTCATTTGATTGCTGTCAATAACCTATCTTTCGATGTTCGTGAGGGTGAAATCTATGGTCTACTAGGACCAAACGGTGCTGGGAAGACAACAACCTTGAAAGTTTTGATGGGACTTTTAGATCCTGATTCAGGAACTGTCAATGTCTTTGGAATCAGTTCGGTTTCTGATCCTATTGAGGTTAAAAAAAGAGTAGGTTATGTTCCTGAAGAACAACTTCTCTATAATTCGTTAACATCTCGAGAAATCCTTGAGTTCGTAGCGTCAATTCGTGGCCTCGATTATTTTCATGCAAAAAACCGAGTGACAGAGATGGCTCGTGCACTTGATTTTACAAGTCACTATAATAAACCAATTGTGACATTATCTCAAGGGAATAAACAGAAGGCAATGCTTCTCATAGCAATGCTACATGCTCCTGATTTGCTGATACTCGATGAACCTTTCTCTGGTTTGGATGTTAGAACAACGCGGATAATGAAGGACGTTATTCGTATTCACACAGAAAAAGGTGGATCAGTATTATTAAGTACACACATAATGGAGATGGCTGAGGGTCTCTGTGATCGTGTTGGTATTATTGATGAAGGTGTTTTGGTAGCAGAAGGAACTCTGGAGGAGCTTCGGGATCAAGCAGAATCTGAAGGAGCTACGCTGGAGAATGTATTTCTGAAACTAACAGGTGAAGAGGAGGAAGTCAGAGAGGGCGTCGATGCATTACGGGAGGCTTTGGACAATTGAATTTTCGTGAGCGTTGGAAGATTGCAGGTACCATCGCTCAGGAAATTAGATTTCATGGAATGCTAGAAGCCAACCCTTCCAATCTTTCTAGAATCAAAGAGAAACCTGAACGTGTTGTTAATCAAATTAAGAGAAGTGCATCATGGAATGCAATCCTGACGGGGTTTGTCATCATTATGATTGGTTTTCTGATGGTGGCGTCAGTATTATTCCTTGGAATACCTGGTGAACGCGAACTGAATTTTGCTATATCGCTTGGAATCTTCCTTGGTCTGGGTTTTGTAATAATATTCTTTGTAAATCTGACCTCCGCAGCCGGATTCTTCAATGCAGGTGCTATGCTATTACCTTCTACATTGCCATTTAGCAGACCCGATCTGGAGGGATTGATGACCTTGGTCTTTGTACGAATATTCGTAGCTCCCTACGTCCTGCTTCTGACTATTTTTCCTTTAATAACATCTCTTGCTTTTGGGATTGTCACAGGAATCTTTGTTCTTGGAGCATTAGTAACAACGCTGATTTTATCTCTAGGTGCCTTAATCAGAGCAGCGGGATGGTTTCATCAGAAATCGCAGTCTGGTGACGAGTCAGCATTTTCGGTCATCATTCGAGTTGGGGCAGGCATAGGAATGACTCTCGGTATTGTCATGGCTTACGGCGCTATGAATTTTGTACCATATATTGTTGAATTTATCATCTTTGTTTCAACAGCTTTTAATCCGGAAGTTCTGAGTATTTTTGCTCTAATTTTCCCATTCTCCTTTGGATTCGTTGGGGCAATGTTGACATATGGTCTTGTATTCTCTCTCCCAACAAACACTATTGCTATTGCTGCATCAATCATCTATGTTTTTCTAAGCCTGCGAAGTTATCGTTCAAGCGGTCGAATATTGCGTTCTCTTGCACTAGGCGGTGTGCCCATGGCAGTAGCATCCACTATAAGGCCAATCGATTTGCATATCTCTTCTTCAATTCCTGCTCTCATTAGAAAAGATATCCGAGTCGCAACTCGGAGTCTTGGTTCAATTATGCTCCTTGTGTTTCCTTTTCTTATGATCTTTGTAATCCTTCCTACTTTATTCATCGGATACACTGAATCTACCGTTATACGGAGTTTTTCGGTTTTAATGGTGGTGGGATATGCTACAATGTTTGCAGGCCTCTCAATAATGGGGCTACTTGGGCTTGATACACAGGGAGCGTCAGTGTATGAAGGATTACCACTTCAAACAAGACAAGTTCTTAACTCTAAGATAACCATATTCGCCATTTCTTATGCGGCTACATTATTGATTGTTTTCGTATTACTCCTATCTAGTCGCTTAATTTCACCATTTCTTCTATTCATACCATTATTTCAACTACCTTGTGGGTATTCAATTGGTGGAGCTGTAGGTGGTGTAATTTATAGGATACGTGGTGGTGGTCGAGTAACTTCAGTGAATCTTGTAGGTGACCAGGCAGTATCATTCATGGCCCTGATAGTAAGTGCAATAGTTGGCTTTCTACCTTTGATTGGTTATTCTGTTATCTTATTGCAAACTGGGAGTCATTTGCTATCAATCCTCTCCCAACTGTCAATATCGTTGCTTGAAATGGTTCTGTTACTAATTGGTATACCCCGTGTCTTGAGAGATTAAATAGAAGATATTGTTGTCAAACTGTACACATGGATTCTTTCTTGCTGTAGAGATGATTATCGTTGCTGAATTGGTCTGGTGGTGTCGATTAATTGAGAATGGATGAGATGTGTTTCATGCGAGAATAAATCGCCCTACTTTGTATTAATCCCGAGAGAGAGTCACACTGGTAGCACCAGTGGATCGAGTCGCGTTTCTACACTGATGTGTGATATCTCGGTTATCGGTATCTCAAATAACCGGAGTGCAGGCTTGCTCGAACATGCTTACAATTCAGATGAACAGTACACATCAACAACCTTCCAACATTTTATCAACATCCCAAGCGGGATATAGACGAATGATATGAGAACGTGACATTGAATGATAATTATCACTGTGGTCACACTACTAGCATGGAGATTACTCAGACGCTTTAGAAAGCAGTATTCACTTGCCATATTTCTCGTTGTGATAGCTATAACCTCATTTCTCGTCATGTACGATGTTAAGACTGCTGGAGTGTTTCGAGAGAACATAACGCCGGATTATGACATTGTTCACTACAACAGTTTCGTATTGTTCCCATTTGTTGTTCAGAAGCATCACAACTGGTCATCGCAGGAGTACTTCTATCGAGTTCTCCTCTTGGGTCGCGAAGGGAGTGTGAAGTATGAGGAAACTCCAAAGCCAGACCAGAGCGAGTACATGCATTTGTCCCTCGTAGTGATCTCTGCAATATTCTGTGTTCTAGGGTTCCTCTCCGCTTCATTGGTAATTATCGTTGTTGAGTTTGTTAATTGGTATCGATTCAGGAAGGGAGTGCGGTGCGAAGAAAGGTAGTGGTAATATCAATAGCAGTAATTATCCTAGTCCTAATCCTTGTCTATTTTCGACCTCCTTCTTATCATACGACACCAGAAGGAATTCCAGTTTTAGATTCCGTCTTTGCAGAATTAGTTGACCAAGATCCAGATCCGGTTGTTTTCCCACAGTTTCCGGTTGTTGAAACTCCATTATCTATCACGATGGATTGCGACTACAGCCAATTTGAAAAAGTGAATGAGAGCATTGCACTGTTAGCATCGATTGAATTCAGCTTGAAAGTCTGGTATCTGACGGAATATAATCTGACAATAGACACAGATTGGACTATTCTTGATGACGAAATTTGGCGTTTCAGATTCCATGATGATAGTGTAGATGTCTATGTGTCAGTGAATTCGATATCGGGGAAAGTTTGTGGTTTTTCTTCCGTATGGCCTATTGGTGAATCACCATTCTTGCCAAATACATCGGAAAACCAATTTGCCAACTCTTCAGAACTGGAGCAATTAGCAATCGATTTCTTCAATCAATTCAACTACTCATTATCACCTCATGCAAGATATATTGGTCCTAATCTAAGATATGACTATGCCTTTCATCATGACGTTTTTGTGATTTCATTTTCTAACGTAGTTAATAATATATTAATCGAAAGTGGAATACATCTTCGTCTTGATGTTGAAGCAAATGCAATCTTAAGTTTCAGTTATACTTGGGTACATGTCGATGCCCTTCCAATAGAGAATATAATTTCCCTTGAACAAGCTAGTCAATATGCACGGAGTTATCTAACAGAAGAAGCTAATATTTCGCAATTTACAATAAATACAGTAGAACTTCTTTTCGACAGGACTTGGACACCAGTAGGCGACCTTTATCGACTAGGCTGGATTGTTTCCATTGACTCTGAATATATAGTAGGGTTAAAGATTGATGCAAAAAGTGGATTCATCTATGATATTGGATACAAGGTAGTCTAGTCTGCTGAAACTAATAGCAGAATTTTCGTTTTCTACGAGAATAAACCATCCAATCTTGTATCAATTCCGAAAGATTCACACTGGTGGAACTGGCAGTCTGGCATAAAAACATCCATGTCTATTCCACTTGTATATTACACAATATCTTCAACTCTTCTGATATTATTAAAAAATCTTAAAGTCAAAAAGGGGTTATACATAATTGGGGATTTGATTTGGATGAAAATCAGCCTGAGCAGGTCAGGAATAGAGTAATTGAGAGTATTAAAACGCAGAGAGCAATTCTTGTGCGGCGTGTTGCAATCATACTACTGCTTCTTTATTTTGCCGTTATGGTGGATGTTGGAAGTTACGTCTACGGGACTGTCGATCATGGGTTCTATTTTACATATCTTGGATATGACATATTCCCCATACCGTATCAATGGGCGGTCCTTCTACCTGTAATAACTGAACTGGACCCACTCAGATCATTCATCTTCTTCACTTTCATCGGGCAAGGGATATGGATTGTCTGGGCGTTATTAGGTATCATTTACATTGTGATGCCACTTGTTCATTGGGCATACAACATCAAGAGAGAACCAGATTCGGAAATTATGCAAGTTCGATCAGATAAGGTTGAGAAAATAGGAGTCATCACAGGGATAGTTGCAGTTCTCTCGGTATATCTTTCAGTTGTAACTTTCAGGATCAATCTCGTGAATTATGGTCTTCTGCCACTAGTATTAGTATCAAGCTTATCAATCGTGGTCATATGTTTCCTAGTAATTGAAATTTTAAATATGATTAGAAATAAGACAAGGAAAATTCCAGTCACTTAGTGATGAATCATTTAGAAACACTAGATCAATCAACAATGATCTGGTTCTCTCCCATAATCATCACAAATTGGTCTTTTAAACTAGTATCTAGTCAGAACTACTCGAACCAACGGGGAGTCAGTACAATGATTATGGACTGTGATCTGATTGCATCTGACATTTGTAAACTACATATGTCGAAGGCACACTTCGAATTGTGTTTGAAAGACAGCTGAGCCGGTATCTAAGTCAATGAAACGAAGTGCCCAAATGTATGCTCCGATAAAGCTTACACCAAAATAGCCAGTGGAGTATTCTGTGCCTGTCAAATCCCAACCGCCTCCACTACCATATCCCTCAAATGAATCTATCTTGTCAGAGTCGTTGAGTGACATAAAACTGGTTAATGTCATATGTGCATAACCAAATTCTAGTATGAAATTATCTTCATTTTTGTTATGACTAAATAAGACACCCTCAACACCAACCCCGTACTCCAGATGGTCATCATCAATAATGAACTCCCTACAGAACCATTCCCCGTTGCTTAAACTGATACTTTCTCCGGGACTCGAATATATGATCTCTCTTTGTCCCAAATACATTGGAATGATACTAGGGCCTACTAATATTAGAAATAGCACTGAGAGGACACCAATAGAAAACAAGATTCGTCTTCTTTTTGTTGTTTCTTCCACCAAGATTCATCCTCTGGGTTTCTTATCTTCACTGATTTTTGTAAAATTCGTTCTACTGGATAAATAGCTTTCAAAACTTATGTACTCTTGTCCAGGTCTTGTCCAAGACTTGGACAATCTCTTCATAATAGATGTTATTTGTGATCATGCATAATGACGTCAAATGAGTAGTCGTGTTTGAAACGAGATAGAAGATATTGCTTAAGAACAAAAGATGGTTATCGTTGATACATGAAAGAAGAGCTCATAGCACCCTGTGGCATGAACTGTGCAATATGTGTTGCATACTTTGGATATAGAATGGATGGAGGCAGGAGAAAGACTGCATGTAGTGGTTGTAGAATTAAGAACAAGGATTGTGCCTTTGTCAAAAAGCAATGTGAACTTCTTTCCAAACACCAGATTGAGTATTGTTTCGAGTGCGATCACTTTCCTTGTGAGCAGTTAAAGAAACTTGACAAGCGCTACAGAATTAGATTCAATATGAGCAGTATTGAGAACTTGGAGAACATAAGAGATAATGGAGTTAGAAAGTTCCTCAAACAGCAAAGGACAAGATACAGATGTCCTGAATGCGGTGGCACTATATGTGTTCACACCAACAGATGCTATAGTTGCTCTTGAAATCAAGAGATTGAAAAGGAGTACTGATACAAGATATAGAGAAGGAGTATTGAATTATGGGAAAGAAAGGAGTTGCAGCTGGTGTTCTGACCTTCCTTGTAGGGTTGGTGTTAGTCATAGATGACCTCCACGACTTTGTCGCAGGGACTGATTTTCTTCACTTCCTGCCAGACTTTGACCCCTATATCATCTTTGGATTCCAGCTACACCATCTCTACATTGGTATTGTATTAATCCTGATTGGACTAGCCATTGCCATGAAGTATGATGAGTAGCGCACTTGAAGTCTACTTCTCACTCTTCACACGAGGCTCAGCGACGACCTGAATTGGATTACCCTCAGGGTCCTTCAGATTGAAGTAGGAAACCATGTCAGGAATATCCATGATGTCAGATGTGTCTAGACCTTTACTTTCGAGGTATGTCTTGCAAGCATCGAGATCATCAACATCCAAAGTAAGAGTTCCTGAACCTTGACGATGTTCACCATCGCGAATGAGGTTGATACCAAGCTTGGCGCCCCTTGCAGGGAGTGCAAACTCAGCCCAACCGACTTCAGCACCTCCGTCCCAGGTTATGTCAAAACCCATGATTTCAGAGTAGAACTTTTTCGCACGATCAAAGTCCTTCACTTGATATTGAAAATATACGGATCCTTCTTTGTAGGGCATTGGCCATTTCTTATCGCTCATAACAATCATGCTATTCAGGTATAATTGTGATTTAACTATTGTGAACACAGTAGAGGTTCTATAAACCTTGAAGGCATGCGATTGCAATCAATGGGAAAAGGATAGTTGCATCACCAATAACGGTCTCAAAGTTCGCTTCTGTCTGTACTTTTTGCCAGGATATCCCCTCATCAAGGGGTGCACCACCAAGACTACCACCCTCAGGTCGGTCAAGTGTGATTTGAACAGCCATGTCGAGACCCCCCCTAAGAATAGTAGAACCCATGGTGAAGTGCTTTGTGAGACCTCCTCCAAGCATGATGGCTCCGGTTTTTTTCTGTTCTGTCACAATTTTACCAAGAATTCTGAGATCCTTCACAAAGTCAAGGGCAAGATTCTTGGTTGTGCTGTAAGTATAGAGATGAAATCCTAACATGGAGTCCATGAGACCGGGAGAGAATATCGGAATATTATGAAGAGCAGCCTGTTTGACGATGGAGTTGTCATCTTCGATTGTCATGCCAAGTTCAGTAAGAAATTCACTTGGAGCAAGAGTTGTCAGTTTCTCATCAGAGAGTCTGTCGAGGAATCCATAGATACCCTTCTCGAAGAGCTCAAAGTCCTTTTCGTGCACGAAAATGTCTGCTATTCGTCCCATTCCAGCCTCGCGAAGTTCAACATCATCCTTTGAGGGCGGAACTCTGAAGTGGCTGCCTCCATATGCCTCGACAAGATCATGTACAATGTTTGCGCCACTTGTGACGATAGCTTGGATGAAACCCTTCTCAACAAGATGACGAACAATGTTTCGTAGACCTCCTGGAACCATAGGTCCAGACATAGAGAGGAATGTAAAGCAGTCCGTGTCGTCAAACATGCGCTTTGTAATTTCAGCAGCTCTTCCCAGTCTTCCTGCTCCAAGAACACCCACCTTTTCCATGGCTTTGAGATAATCAGGGATTTCCTTGATCTTAGTAGGGTCTACATGGTTGACCTTGTCCAAATCAGTCACCAAGAGCGAACCATGAGCTTGCTGAGATAAGTCATTCTGTTGAGATGAAATGAAAGAAACGAGCCCAGGCCATATTCCGGGAGGGCAGGACCTGGACTCACAAATCCAGAACGAATTCTAAATATATTATGACAGGAACAATGTTCAGGTTTGTTTCGACTCTAGATACTGTTTGACGAATTGTTGTAGAGTGGGGAGGCTTCCGAAAGTAATCATTAGAAGCGTACTTCAATACGTTTAAACGCTAAGACCCATGGCTTGTCTTATGCAGCTAAGTCCCTATAGCACTCTCCCCCTAGTAATCATTGTTCATGCACTATTTATGCAAGGAGTGTGGCTCTTCTTAGGTCGTCGAGCTCGGGACATATATCTTGGAGACATTATGCACTTTCGAAAGCCATCATCAGTGCTCTCAAGATACTACGATTGGCGTGTCACGAAATTCCTTAATGCGCTGATTGAGGGCATTGTGTTCTTAGTCATTCTGCTTGCTTCGTTAATATTGATATCAATAATACTGGTTGACTTTGCTGCGTTTATAGATGCAATTCTCTATGTCTTGTTTGTGATGTTCCTCTCCTTCTTGAGCTCTATCCAAATGGCATGGCGTGTCAAAGAGATCAATCAGCGAGAGAACGAATTGAGGTCTTCAATTAGTTCATCCACGGATAAGATTGGCGTAGCAAGAGAAATGATTGAGAATCTAATTGTCCAGGGACCTATGGGGGATGGGAGAATCTGGTTTGCTCTATACAGACTGGCTCAAAAGCCAAACCAGGTTGGATGGGCAATTAGGGATGTACTTTTTGAGAAGGCGAAAGAGTTGAGGGCAATGGATCAATATTCAACTAGGGAATATAATTCAGCCACACGTGACAAAGGACCAGGAATAGAATCTTGAACCAGGGCTAAAGGCTATTCAGTAAGTCTTATATCCGATTCCAAAGGCGTTCACGAGAATCCCATTAGGAGGAACTCCATATGTCAAAGAGTGACGTTCTAAAAGGCCGTAGAGGCGTTGTCACAAGTTATCGTAGGGGAAAGCACCTACAGCATCCAAATCAAGTGATTCTGCTATTCAATGAGATCAAGACCAGATCCGAGGCTTCAACACTTGTTGGTCGTAGGGTGAAGTGGATCTCGTCTGAGGAGAAGGAGTTCCTAGGCAAGGTGCTTGGTCCACATGGAAACAGTGGGGCAGTTCGTGCTAAATTCCGGACAAATCTACCCGGGCAAGCTATTGGAACCCCAGTTGTCCTATTATAGACAATCACGAACTTTTATCTAGCTAGCAGAGGATGCCTAATTGGCTCCGATGATGCAACTGGCTATCTGAGGGCAGAGATGCCCAGCGACGATTCATAGTTAGACTGAGGAGCCACATCTTGAACACATTTGTCTGCTTATGGTTGGAGAAATATTATGCTTGAGTTGTTGCTGTATTTCACTGCATACTTTCTTGCAGGGCTCTCACTCAAGCTAGGAGATGACCTACTGGATGAGCTTGATAGGTCTCAACTGGCCATGATTCCTTTGTCTATTGCGGGACTTCTATTTGGCCTACTCATGACAATCTCAGAGTGGGACTTGGTTCTACTGACCAGCATAGTGATTGGTGTCTTAGTTTCAGGGAAAGTGAATAATCCCCAATTCATTGTGGGGTTTGTGTTAATCTTCGGAACTTTGCTAGTGGTTGGAGTTCCAGTTGTTACAGACTGGTTAGAGTGGATGACTTTACTCATCATTCTCTTCATGGCAGCAGTCCTTGATGAGAAAGGAAATGATTGGGCAGATAAGGAGAAATCACCATTGGCCTTCAAAATGTTCGAGTATAGATTCGTGCTCAAGATAGTTGTGCTTGGCCTTGTGATACCTTGGCCAATGTTTCTTTTAGCAGCAATTGGACTTTGGATCTTTGATCTTGGGTATGAATCTGCTGGGTGGCTAATAAAAGGATTATCAAGCAAGAGTCTTGTAAGCAAGACTACAACAGACATCTAGAAAAACAGGATCTAGTCCCTTTTCTCGGGCGAAGTCTACCCCTTCTTGACTTATCAGAGCAATTCCATTTACACCACTCAGAATCGCATATCGGTCGGTCTCAATTTTGTGTTTTCCCATTGGTCGAGCACATCCCAAGAGAAGTGGAACTTCTTTCATTCCTAATCTTGCAATGGTGATTATGCGTCCAATGTCCTCAGGAGCTGGTGGGTTGATGTCTTGCATTGGTGTCTTCCTCAAGGGACTCAACGCAATAATTACAACTGCAGCTGGATTGCCTTGGGCAATCATATCCAAAGCTTCAATCTCACCAGTCAGTCTTCCATAATCGAGACCTACGAGTACATGAGGCACAGTTGGTATACCAAGATCCTCAAGGATGTCAAGTGAACGTCGCATCTTCTTTGGTCCATCTTTAATGTGATAGACCTCCCTTGAAACACGCTCACTGCCAATGACATCAAGCATTGCTGCGTCAATCTGGGCCTCTGCTAAACCTCGAGCTGTTTTTTTACTAACAAGACCAGTATGCACTACAATCTCGAGGTCTAATTCAGATTTCACCCTTTGAATTGAGTCAGTGAATCGCTCCAGAGGGACGTATCCCTTTGAGTCAGACCCGCCACTAATCAATACACCTTCTCCACCCAACTTTTTGATTTCTTGGCACCTATCAAACAGACTCTCAGGAGTGAACGTGGACTCCATTCCCTTCAAAAGCCGTCCATCACAATGTTCACATTTGAGAGAACATGATGTGCCTGTCACACTGAGTGATGCAAAGTTCTGGGAGCTTACTTGAACATGGTCTTTGATCTCATATGGATATGCTGTTGGGCTATAGCATAGAAGGTCATGATCATAGATAATTAATCGCTGATCAAATCCTTCTTTCATTAACTCCTTAAGCTCATTGGATGATGCTTGTAGGACTGCATATCCTTCATTGATTATATCAAAGCTCACAGGAGTACCTCGTGATTTCTGAGTATACCTAGGTTTTTAGAATTGTTATGTATGCTAAAGAGTAACAAACAAGTACATCTTGAGTTTCTTTTGGACTCATCTCCAAACTTGATGGCAGGTGGCATACTGTGTCTACTGTGCAAACAGATTCAATCAATCTCTTCTTTAATGCAAAAAGCGTAGCTATCTATGGTGCTTCTGCAAGTCAGAACAGTGTGGGTCAAGCAATAGTTCAGAACTTTATCAAGCCACAATACACGGGGAAGGTCTATGGGGTCAATCCAAAATATACACAGGTCCTAGGTATTCCCTGTTTTCCTACACTCCAAGATATAGAGGCACCAATAGATTTAGTCGTTGTAGCGGTACCCGCCAGAATTACACCAAGGGTCTTTGAAGATATTGCAGCCAAGGGGTCCAAGGCGGTTATTGTGATATCAGGAGGATTCTCAGAGACTGGTCCCAAAGGAGCAGAGATTGAGGATGAGATTGTTGCAATAGCTAGGAAGAGTGGAATTCGAATAATAGGTCCAAACTGCGTGGGAGTTGTGGATACACACAGTCACATTGACACATTCTTCTTACCTGAGTATCGATGTGGGCGTCCAAAACCCAGTAATGTGGCAAATATCTCTCTTGTATCTCAGTCAGGAGCGTTTGCCGCTGCAATATCTGACTGGACTGCTGAGCTTGGTCTGGGGATAAGCAAGCTCATCAGCTTGGGAAACAAGAGCGACATTGATGATGATGATCTTCTTTGCTATCTTGGAGATGACTCTACAACCCAAGTCATATGTTATTACACAGAAGGCTATGATGAGGACAAAGGTCGTACGTTCTTTGACACAGCAAAGACTGTGACTCCACGCAAGCCAGTTCTCGTTGTAAAATCAGGAAGAGGAAAGAGAGCTAAGGCAGCTTCAATGTCACACACAGGGTCTCTTGCTGGGTCTGATAATATCACTGATGCAGCCTACAAACAAGCTGGAATAATTCGGGCAAATAACTTTGAACATATGTTTGACATGGCTAAAGCGCTAGCTATGCAACCAGCAGCGAAAGGCGACAGGGTTCTAATGGTCACTAATGGGGGTGGTCTTGGTGTAATGACCACTGATGCTCTTGAAGCATTAGGGCTTAACATACCAAGTCCCTCAGCTGAACTTGTGAAGAAGTTCAACGAGAAATTACCTGCGTATTGCGCAGTGGGTAATCCAATCGATGTGGTTGGGGATGCAAACTCAGGTAGGTATAATGTGGTACTTGAAGAGGCAATTGCGAGTGGCGAATATGACATCTTCGTGGTAGGCATGTTACTGCAGACACCTAGTCTGGACATGGATGTTACCAATGTGATTTCAAACCATCAGCGTTCATCAGGACTTCCATTTGTTGTTGTTTCCATGGGAGGAGGATTCACAACAAAAGCAGGTGAGATAATGGCGCTGATGGGAGTTCCGACCTACCCAACAGGTGAGAAGGCAGCTCTTGCTGTGAAGGCTCTCGCGCAATATGGAGAGATCAGGTATGGTGCCAAGTTCAGCAAAACAATGGTGTCGGACAAATGATATAATAGGATGGACAAATCAGCAACAAGAGAGAGGTCTGAGTCATAGATGAAAGAAGCGAAAAAAATCTTCAAGGCTGCTCGTGAGGAGGGCAGGACCTTTGTTCTTGAACACGAAGCAAAGGACATCATGAAGGCATATGGCATCCCAATTCCAGCCTATGCAACTGCAACTACGGTTGAAGAAGCAATTGAGAAATCCAAAAGCATGGGATTTCCCGTTGTACTCAAGATCCTTTCCAAAGATATTCTGCATAAGTCAGATGCAGGAGGCGTGAAGATTAATCTCAAGAATGAGGACGATGTTCGAAAAGCCTTCGATGAGATTATGAAGAATGCAAAGAAGTATGGAAAAGAGAAAGGTTTGGAGATTGACTTGAGTCGTGGGGTTTTCATCTCCGATTTTGTAGACATGGGGACTGAGATCATTGTGGGAGTCACAAAGGATCCACAATTTGGTCATGCTCTTATGGCAGGTCTGGGCGGCATCTTTGTCGAGGTTCTCAAAGATGTGTCATTCAGACTGATTCCATTCTCAGAAACTGATGCTAGGGAGATGTTAAGCGAACTCAAAGCATACAAGATTCTCGAGGGTGTGAGAGGCGAGGGTCCCCGGGACATTGACGCGTTAGTCGAAGTAATGCTCGCAGTTTCAAAGATGGTTGAGGAGAACCCTGAGATAATTGAACTTGACTGTAATCCAACATTCGTATATGAGAAAGGAAAAGGTGCCCTCGTGGTTGATGCGCGGATTTTGATAGAAAACCTCAACGAAACTTAGTCACTAATCATAGTATGAAGAAGAACTAGACCTCTCTTGAGATCGATGTCCTTCAGAGGATCTTTTGATGATGTCTTTGTAGCTGTGGCTAGAAGCAACAAGAGTGCAACCAATCTAGGCACAAGTCTAGCGTACTGAAGTAGGAAGTCTTTGTTTCCAGTTGAGTCTACAACAAGACCTTCAAGACGTCTTATCAAAAGCTGAATCCTCTCTTCTACGCCATTATCAAGTTTAAGTCCTCGAAAAAGCTGAATCGCCACTGATTCATCTTGCAAGAAGGCAGATGAAACACCAATATTCTCGAACATCTGCAAAGCATTGAGAATAGTAGAGTCGTAGTGCTCATCTTCGAGCCGTTCTATCTCTTGTTTTACAGCCTGAAGTTGACCTAGAAAACGGAGTGAGTTTGTCAGTATAGTCCGCGAAGCCCCAGAGGTGGCTGGAGCCATTTCTGCTAAATAATCACCATGAACCTTCTCAAGGCGTGCAGCAGCTGACGAGTTCAGTTTTCTCTCGAACCCTGGAGAGAATCCAACACTTGCTGCTTTTGGCAGAACAGGATGCGACCCCAATCTACGAATTACAGTCAGCGCTTTGAAATCCTCACTTGGAACATAGAAGCAAAGTATTCGGAGTATGTCATATGCTGTTTCAAAGTCAGTTTCTGATATCACATTGCGACCTTGTCCTTTGCATGCAAAAGCACTAAGAATAGCCCATGAAGAAATAAAACTCTCACGAAGGTCATCTCGTTGGACTTTATCTGCCACCTCATGTTCTTTCAAGAAACGAAACAATTTCTCTGCAGCACCTGAGATTCTCTGTAGAGTATTGGGTCCAAATTGGAGGTCAGTTATGGACTTAATGAAGTTCCTTGGTTCCCTAGAGGGTGGTCTTAATACAAAACCAGGCTCATTTCTGGTCATTAGCCACCATTTTGATGTTGAAGTGAAATAGTCAAGCACATCAATTGCTTCAGTGACATCAGTTGGATTTGCTAGATCTCGGGATTCTAAATATGCCACAAGTTTCGTGAAGAGACTGACAAATCGTGTTAGATGGACTGATATCTTGGACCCTAAGAACAGAAAATCTGTAAACCTAGTTACTACTATTTCGATTTGTTTAGGGACAGAGTCCTCTACCGTTATTCCTAGCAAACCTTTGTAGACTTCAACTGGAGTTCGCGTCAAAACTCTGCAATCTCCTGTTATGTCAATTCACTGATTTTGACATATAAAAGCTGACAAGATACTACTTACCAAATCTTCTAGACCGTGCTCCATAGGAACGTAAAGCGCGCCATATATCAATCCGGCGAACAGCTGGCCAGTAAACTTGTGCAAAGTAAAGCTCTGAATATGCGGATTGCCACAAGAGAAAACCAGAGAGTCGTTCTTCACCTGATGTACGAATTATAAGATCAGGGTCAGGTATACCATTAGTGTATAGGTGGCCTTCTATAATGTCCTCATCAATCTGAGATGATGACAATTCGCCAGTTTCAATCTTTTCACCAATCGCCCTCACAGCATCAACAAGCTCAGCTCTTCCAGAGTATCCAATAGCGACATTTAGAATGTGGTCATTATATTCTTTGGTTTCCTCCTCGGCATCTCGGATAGCTTTCTGAACTTTTTCAGGAAGAAGGTCAACTCTTCCAATAGCCTGTATTCGAACTCGATGACGGTGAACATCCGGATTCCCGACGACTTCACTAAACTTTTCTTCTGCAAGAGCCATTATCTCCTCGACTTCATCCTTTTTCCTCTGAAAATTCTCGATAGAGAAGGCATACAATGTGCACACTTTCACATTAGCCTCCCAAAGAATACGCAACACATCCATCACCTTCGCAGCACCCCTTTGATGACCAAACCATGGAACCTCAAGGCCATGTTTTCGTGCGTATCTACGGTTCCCATCTAGAATAATGCCAACATGTCGTGGAGCACTATCTTTGTCTAATTGTCTGAAGAGATAGTATTCATACAGTCTATACATAGGACCAGATAGGTTCAATTCTAACACACTCTACTAAACTAAAATGGAAACCTCAACTTAATAGAGTTGATGTTGTGTTGGTAGATGCATTAGATCATTTTCGCAATCTTCTCTGCAGCACGTTTCATATCTAAGAATATGAGACCTAGTTTGGCATTTGCAGTGGTGGAAACAGTCAGACAAGCGTTGATGCCAGCTGCCGTGACCAACAACCAGCCATCGACACCCTTGACATTGACTTGCTCAAGGTTGCCTTTCCCAAGCTCTATCGCCGCTCTCTCACCAAGACTCAGCATAGCAGCAGTCATTGCTGCGACCTTTGCCTCATCTACATCTGTGGGAAGAGCCGAAACAATTGGTAACCCTTCTACACTAACTATAGCACAGGCTTCAATCTCGGGAATGCTTCCTTGTAGTTCGTTCAGAACACCTTCGAGAGTATTTTCGCGGGTCTCTGCCATTTGGTCTCACCTGTCATTTGTACATTCTTTTCAGGATGACTTCTCTTGCTATTGCTTGAAAAGCCCTCTTAACTCCTACGCCCTGTACAGCAATTGTTTCATAGATGGGTACATTTCCACCAAGACCAAGTAGGTCGAGCATTTCATCTCGTGACATCCTGTTTGGTAAGTCTCGCTTGTTTAGCATGACTACTATCGGAATTTCACGACCAAGAGCATCACCGAGGAACAACTTTAGCTCCTCGAAACTCTCTGTGTTCTCATCGCGCTGATCCGGTGAAGAGTCTGCAACAAATAGGATTCCATCAGTGCCCTGAAGCACCACCTTTCTCTGATGCCTGTGTCGTTTCTGTCCAGCCACTGTGAAGACATCGAAAAGCACTCGGCCACCCGCTGACATAGGGACATAGTCAAAGAACAGCGTACGATTGGTTTCATCCTCAATTGCAGTGAACTCTCCCTTCTGTAGCCCTTCTACTTTTCCATAAAGCCAGCGGAGCGCGGTTGTTTTGCCTCCTAGGGACGGGCCATAGAATACTAGTTTGAGATGAATTCGTCCCTTGTCGTCTTTTCGAATTGTAAACACCTCATTGTGTCACTGCAGAGGTCCCTGTAGTGGGATGTTGGTTGAGTAAAGTTCTGTCTAATAAAAGCCTTTGTGGCACGAGAGGGTGCCCTCGGACGGCTTTTTGGTTGACTGAACTGATTCACTCCAGTACTCATGATTACTGGAACAGCCAAGCGTGGATACATCTGTGTGTGATATGTATGATTTCACACACGCTCGAGCTCAGCCAGGGCAGATTTTAGGTCTTCTTCGTCAAGCTCGCTCTCTTTGGGAGATAATGGCTCCACTGCAAGGAACTTGTCAAGCTCATTAGCTAGTTGTACACCTTGTTTCTTCATCACAAGCCGGATCAGACCAATATTCACCTCTGCCTCAGAAACTACACAGAGTACACCTTTCCCACAAGCTGAGGCGAAAATTTTGCCCTCCGAGAACTCAGAAGTGACTATCTCAAGCTCCCCAATCTGCAGGTTCTTGCCCTGCTCCTCACTTGCACAGAAGACCGCACTGGCAATGGCTCCAATTGAGTCGACGTCTACTGGGTAGTAGCTCAGCTTCGACACATTAGCTATTGTGAGGCCTGTCTTGTCGACTAGTATGACCTTTTTGATACCTTTGTCTTGGCGAATGATCTCTGTCAAAATTTTATCAAACGCCTTTGGGTCGCTCATTCATAGTTCACCTCAATCTTATTCTCTTACTGATTGTTCTTAAGGACTACTAGGATGAGTCCTTCGTTCACTTCCGGTGCGATGTTAATCTGACCCTTGGTTGTATCCAAGGTCAGAAATGACAACGACCCCTCTCGAAGTTCTCGCACAGCATCTAGTGCTTTTCCAACGAGGGAGGTGATTATTGCAGCGACGTTCTCTGTAGTTTCCGGGTCTAGATCACTACTGAGTGGCAGACCTTCCAAGGTGGTCACGACAACTCCTCGGACTCCTTCTTGTGACTTAAGTTTAGAAAGAATCCCTTGGAGCTTTTCTTGGCTAATCACCATACAGAGGCCTCGCTGATTCAACTGTGCCTTAACATCTACGCCGCAGTTGACTATTTTAGACTTGTGGAGATATGTTACCAACCCACGTAGCTCATTTGCGCATTTGAAGAATATTTGGGGTTGTGTTACATCATCTGTGGGGATTTTATACCTTCATTCATAATAAAGAATTGATTCCAGTGTCGTTCCTGGAAGGACATGAATAATGCCCAGTAAACAATGAACGATTGTGTTACATAAAAAAAGAAGCGTGGTCGTGTTAGAAAAACACACGACCATTGATTTTGATTCAAAGTATTAGGCTTCTTCATCTTTGTCAAAGAGTTTCTTTGAGCTTCTTTTCATCTGAGCAAGACTACCTGTGAAAGCTTCATCAGCAGCTCCTGATGGGCCTGCAGCTGGAGCCTCAGCCATCATCTCCTCCTGACGAGTAATCTCAGCCTCCTCGTTGTTCAAGACATTGTCAGTCTTATCCAACATTGCTTGAACGCTAGCAGGAGCAGACTTTGCCTTTGTCTTCAGAGCCTTTCTGAATGAGGCGATCCGCTCTCGCCCCTTCTCCCTATCACCACGGAAAGACTCTTCCCCAGCTTTCTGTGTCACAAAGGTTGCACCAACTGTTGGGTCGAGGGTTTCCATTATTTCTTCCTCTTTCTTGGTAACACGAAGCTTGGTTGTCACCACACGAACTCTTCGTGCACCCTCTTCATCAGTGTAAGATACTTGGACCTGTATTGGTACTTCAGGCGCCTTAATCTCCATTTCTGGTTCAACCTCAAAGTATAGCTCATGATCCTCACCAACAACTCCAATCTTACTCTCGCCGTTCTTCTTCAACTGGTCAACAACAGCCCGGGAAACTCCAGAGGCATCTTTGACTTTCACACCTGGAGGTGTGACAAGCCGCACCTCTACATCCCTACCTAGAAGAGATGCTCCAGCCAATTCAGAGAGACTGCGATCAAGCTCATTTGGAGTCACATAGTACATCTGACCACCAGTTGCTTCAGGTAAGAGCCCTAACGTCTGAAGCTCCATGCCAGCACCTGAGGCAATACCAACTACATCGACCGCGGTACCGAGTTCCATGAACATCTTTCCTAGGTCCTCGTAGTATTTACTCGCAGGAGTGACCTGATATCCCTCAAGAGCACCAATACCTTCGTTAGCAAGCCCATCCGTGAGAAGGACCACTCTTCCAACATTGCGATGCTTGGCAATGACATAGGCCATTCCAACTGCTGGGCCCAACGCAGTGCCACCTTGGTCACGGAGTGTTTGTACATGCTTTTTTAGCCGGTCCTTGTTCTTTCCCACACCTACTAATTTCACCTGGTCAAGAAGCTTCTTTGTAGACTCCATGATATCTTTAAGACTCGCAAAGGAGTCTCTCGGAAGTTCAACTGGATTTCCGTTTTCCAGATTTCGAGCAACAACAGAGCTCTCAAACTCTATCAATCCAAACATGGTGTCTGGTGCGTTCGCGGCAAGACTGTCAATGGATGTGTTCAGACTGCGTTTAACTGCAGCTAGGTTTGCTCCAGCCATTGATCCTGAAACATCAATTAGCCCAAGAAATGAACGTCCGCCTACAGAGATTGTTTCCGTTTCGGTGGTTGTGTCTGGTGGCGGGTTAACAATGAAATCGGTGTCATCACCTGCTACTACAATCTCACCCTCAATGACATTTAGAGTTCCACAGAAAGGACAAACAAAGTGTTTGCCCACCTTTGGATCGTCTTCTATTTGGTCTACACTAAGAAGGAAGCCATTACATTTGTGGCATGCAATGGGCTTTCCTACAATCTTTGTGGTTTCATGCGCAAGATGACCAAATTCTACACGCAGGACATATGGAATATCGCTCAGTACTTTTTTCGAAGCTGGAAAAGCCGCTGAGCTAGTTCTCAACATAGGCATCAGTATTTGCCTCCAAAATAATTCGAGTGACCTTTGCGTGAGGAGTTTTAAGTGATTCTACGAAGAATGCTTCTTCGTGTACAAGATAGTAATCTATAATGAACACTACAGACCAACACACAAGATATTTACATGCCTAATACCTGAAAGCAGATAGACAATTCAGGCCTCTTGGGAGGAATTTCATGATGGATAAAGCTAAGATTGAAAAAGTTGTATCAGAAACGATGGCTGCCAATGCAGATTTGGAAGGTATAGTCATATGTGATGCTAAAGGAAGTGTGCTCTTTGGTCACACAATTAGTGGAGGGACAAAGCATTCAGACATAGCAAACCTTGCGGTGAAGATAGCAGCTAACTCGTCCCAGCTCTCAGCTGGTCTAGACAAGGGGGGCCTGAAGGAAGTCAATATTGCATCAGATACCGGTTTCATTCTTATCCTCGGCGATGTTAAATTGGTACTAACGGGAGTCGCAGGAGAAGGAGCGAGAGAGTCACTAGGGCTTCTCAGAATGGCTCTGCGAAGAGCGCTTTTGCAAATGGTTACATAGAACCAGCCCA
The DNA here is from genome assembly GCA_001563335.1 of Candidatus Thorarchaeota archaeon SMTZ1-45. Lineage (GTDB taxonomy): Archaea > Asgardarchaeota > Thorarchaeia > Thorarchaeales > Thorarchaeaceae > SMTZ1-45. The sequence goes on from LRSL01000055.1 coordinate 49,675, forward strand.
AAAAAAGTCAACAGAGTTAGACTTTTCAACACATTAGAGAATGCCCTCCAAGCCTGAATACGTTATCCAGATATAGCTGGAGTATTACTAAGGTCATACCAACCGTATTTAGGCCTCTGTAAAATCAGAATAACACAATTGGTCACGCTAAGGTTGTTCTGACTGAAACTTGCCGGAAGGGAATGGGACTTGGTTCATATTGAGAAGCTTGTATGCAAGGGCTTCAAATCATTTGGACGAGAGACAGTCACCATTAAGCTAAACCCAGGTTTCACGTGCATAGTTGGACCAAATGGATCTGGCAAGTCCAATGTTGTTGATGCCATTCTCTTTGTGTTGGGACAACTAAGTGCTAAGACTCTTCGTGCTAATGTGTTTTCGGACTTGCTATATTCTCCGCCGAAACCAAATATGCCTCCAAAAGCTAAGTCTGCTCATGTAGAGTTGCACTTCGATAATAAGGATAGAAAATTACAGATTGATGCGGATCGTGTTGTGATTGAAAGAGAATTAGATGATTCTGGAAAATCAGTATGCCGCATCAATGGAAAAGTAGTTACTCGTACTGCAGTGTTGGATGTATTAGGCGCCATTGGAGTGGACCCCAATGGGTACAACCTTGTCCTCCAAGGGGAGATTGCTCAGATGGTCAAGGTTAGTCCAATAGAGCGAAGGAAATTGATAGAGGATATCGCAGGAATATCAGCTTATGATGAACAGAAGGAACGCGCTCTCAAAAAGCTGGCTGAAAGTGAGAGCAACTTGGGTAAAGTTGACATGCAGCTTCAGGAAAGGCGCCGACAGCTTGAGAAATTAGAAGAAGATATGTCTGATGCGCGTAGGTATCAGAGTCTCCATAATCAGACACGAACACACAGAGTTGACATTCTCGCATGGAGTACCATAAAGGGTAATTCTAGGATTGAAACCATCAACGAAACGCTGGCGCAACGCGCTGAAGAGGCCGAGAGTCTTGTCAAGGAATTTGTAGAAGTGGAAACAGGTATACAGAGCACGGAAACTGAGATTGAGAAGATAGATCATGAGATTGATCAGATCACTGGAGGAGATTCAACTAGGGTATCAGAACAGTATGGTATAGTTTCTGCTGCTGTTTCTCATGTAAGAGGTGACCTGGAGAGAGCTCAAGCAGAGTTTGACAAGGTAGCTGGAGAGATGTTGGCGCTCAGTGAGGAACTTGAAACTGTACAAGATGAGATTAGTCACAATGAACAGGTTTTGGCGGACAAGAACAACGAACTGACTGGTCTTGAAAAAGAGATAGCAGGTACAGCTGCAGAGATCATCCGATTAGAGGACATGTCAGAAAGGGCACAGATTGAATATTATGAAACTACACTACGGCTTCAGGATTTGAACAATCAAATGAGACACCTAGATGAGGGTGTTTCTGAAGTTCGATCAACGATAAAGTCAGACAACAGGGAGTTAGGACTTGCATATGAGGAACTAAGAGATGCAAAGGAGAGTCTGGAGAAGACTGAAGCAGAGATTTTACAATTGAAGGAAACCGTTCCTGAGAAGAGAACTGAGCTCGAAAAGTCCGAACAGCTCGAGCGAACTCGACAGGCTGAAATCGATGATTTGACTGAACGGCTTACAACTGTAGATGCAGAAGTTGCAGAGAGCACAAAAATAGTAGCTCAGACAAGAGAGGAGCTCATCAAGGTAAAGGCACGTCAAGACGCTTTGAAAGAGGCAGAGGACGCGTTTCTTAAGAGACGTCGTGCAATCGCCACAGTTCTGGAGCTTAGAGATGCAGGTGCAATTGGTGGAATATATGGCACAGTAGCAGAGCTTGGAACAATTGACCCAGACTATGCGGTAGCATTGGAAATAGCTGGGGGCAATAGACTCTCACATATTGTTGTTGAGAATGAGCGTGTTGCAACGGAATGTGTCAACGTGTTGAAGAATGAGCGAGTTGGTAGAGCCGCGTTCATTCCACTTGACAAGATTAAGACTAGTGCTCCTGGAAAACTCCCCAAAGATGATGGAGTTATCGACTTCGCATTGAACTTGGTGAAGTTTGATCCTAAAATGCACCCAGCATTTGAGTTTGTATTTTCTGATACAATTGTGACTGAGGATTTTGAAACAGCAAAACGGCAAGGGTTCCAAGGACAGAGAGCAGTATCTCTTGAGGGAGATCTTGTAGAGCGTTCTGGATTGATTACAGGGGGATATTTCCAACAGGCCACAGCTGGGCTGTCGCTCCAGGTGGAGGACACTAGCCCTGAGATTGAGGATCGTCTTAAGGGATTGGAAGAGATTCTGACCGAGCTTCGTAGCAAGCAGGATGTTCTTCGGAAAGAGCTAAAGAGCTATGAAAAGGAAGTTCAAGGTCTTTCAAAGACAAATTACAAACTCCGTATGGAACTGGAGCGATTAGAAGAACGATTTGAAGAGCAAAAATCTAGATCTACGATATTACAGGAGCGAATAGACAAGGCGAGCCTCACAATCAATGAACTTGAATCTCAGATAAAAGACCTTCAAGAGCGCGATGATGAACTTAGTGTACAGCGAGAGAGAGTTCGTACTCAACGTGATGAAGCTAATGAAGCATTGGTCACCTCGGATGCCAACAAGCTCAATCAGGAAATCAAGGATTTGAAGGAAGTACTGGAACAATATCAGAAACAAAGAGAGAAGCTTCAGAGTGAAATCACCTCTGTAAGAGTTGCGATTGATGAACGGCTTGGACCTAAAGCCATTGAGCTTGAATCCAAGATTCAAGCTCACGATGCAATTATTCCAGGCCTTGAGGAGGAAGTGAAACGACTACAAATGGGACTCTCAGAGAGAGAAAGAGAGTTTGAGAAGCTCAAGGAAGAGCGGGAACGCATTGATGAGGCTGTAAAGGATAAGCGAGTTCGCCAGCTTGAATTAAAAGAAGACCTACGAAATCTAAGGCTGCGGCATGAAGAGATTCGTGAAGCACAGACATCCAATGAAAAGGCAGTATATCGGCTTCAGACCGAACAAGGCAGACTAGAGGCGGATGTCGTTGGATTTGTAGCTGAACTGAACACAGTTGGAAGCGCCCAAGAGGCTCTTGAGGAGAGAGCAGAAGAACGGGAACTCACCTACAAAGAGATAGAGGAACTTGAGGAGAAAATCAAAGAGATTGAGAGAGAACTCGAAGCCATGGGACCTGTCAACCTGAAGTCTCTGACAGACTATGACTTGGAGAAAGAACGGTACGAAGAAATTGTTGACAAAAAGACTAGGTTGGAAAATGAACGAAAAGAGATACTTGTGTTCATGGAGGAACTTGAGGCTGAAAAAACACAGAAGTTCCTCACCGTCTACAACGAGATTGCTGACAACTTTTCAAAAGTTTTTGCAAAGCTTTCTCCTGATGGTGAAGCCAACCTCATGCTTGAGAATCCCGAACATCCTTTGATGGGAGGAATAACAGTCAGATCAAAACCACGCGGAAAAGAGCTGGTCACTCTTGATGCGATGAGTGGCGGAGAGAAGACGCTTACTGGATTGGCACTCATTTTTGCCATTCAGATGTATAGTCCTGCAAGCTTCTACATATTTGATGAGATAGATGCTGCGCTTGACAATGTTAACGCTCATAATGTGGCACTACTCATCTCAGAGATGTCGAAAAACTCACAGTTTGTTGTTGTGTCCTTGAGAGACACCACAGTTCGAAAAGCTGATTTATTGGTTGGAGTATCAAATCAAGATGGAATCTCAAGGATTGTTTCAGTCGATTTGGAGGAGGTTGCTACATCAGCATGATGAATGAAGATTCTCCCTTCTGGGCAACTCCACCCTACATTCTTCTCACAGATGTGCTCCAACTAGATAAAGTTGAACCTTGGAATGTAGATGTCGGTAAGCTTGTGGTTGGTTTCCTTGATGAGATGAAGCGACTGGGAGATATTGATTTTCGTATCTCAGGAAATGCACTATACTCAGCATCTGTGATTTTCATGAGAAAAACCAGAGAGTTAGTTGAACTTGGGCTCCTACCACCAGAGGAAGATGATGATGAGGATTTCGTGATTCCGCTCATTCGTCCCCCCTTCAGACTGACAAATCGGCGTGTGACGCTTGAAGAGTTACTTGTTGCTATGGATCAGGTTCTCAGCAAGGGTGTCAGACAACGAGCTATTACTACCAAACGAAGATACAGCTCAAGAGCGGATCCATTGACATTTGAGATGAACAAAGACCAAGCCAACATTGAGGAGACAATAGCTGATGTCTATGGAGATCTCTGCAGGATAATGAAAGTTGGAGAGGTGTCAAGGTTTACTGATGTACTTATGAATAACACAAGACAAGAGATTGTGAGAGTCTTCTTTTCACTCCTGTTCCTTTTTGCAAGAGCTTACATTGACATTTGGATGGATGAAAATAGCATCATCTGGGTAAAACTAGAGGGACCTCCTAAGGCGACTAAAAAGGACAAGTCTAGTGATGAGGGGATAAAACCAGAGATTAAGACCTAGGGTGTTGTCAATGGATGATGATATGATCACACTAGAAGCAGCCCTTTATGTTTCGGGTCGAGCTCTGACTTTAGAGGAACTGGCAGACATCATTGGTAAGTCTCAATCTACTGTGCAGAAGATACTTGATGAATTAAGCTTCGAATATAGCAAGAGAGAGAGTGCTTTAGAGGTAGTTGCTCTACCAAAGGACCGGTATGTGATGCAGTTGAAACCAGAACTCACTCCCCGCGTTGGTAAACTAATACCAGGAGGACTCCTCTCATTCGCAACTCTTCAGACTCTGGTTTTTGTTGCTCTCAAACAGCCCATACTTCAATCAGAGCTTGTATCTCTACGAGGAACACATTCCTATGATCATATCAAAGACCTTGTTGACAAGAAGTTCATTGATGCTGTACCTGAGGGTCGCTCAAAGTTATTAACAACAACCCAACTCTTTGCTGATTATTTCGGTCTGGATAGTGATAGAGTCAAACTCAAAGCACAACTCAAGTTCAAAATGAAGAAAATACTTGAAGACCAGAGTGAAATTAAAGAACCATCTACACATTAGACCGGTTCTAACACACCCTTGGTATAGGCTCTCCATAAGGCACCTGGAGTATTTTACGACCTCCGATTTTAGTTCTCATGACGACTCTGGCTTTACCATCAAGAACCTTTCCAACTACACGAGCATCATTGGTGGTCTTGTGTTTTGAAAGAGCACTTAGAATGTCATCAGTATTGGTTGAGTCCACAATCATGACTGCTGTGCCTTCACAGGCCATATGAAGTGGATCAAGACCAAGTACATTACATAAGGATTGTACTGCTGGACGAATAGGAATTAGGTCTTCTTGTAGCTCAAATTCAACCTTTGATTTTGATGCAATCTCGTTCAGTGCGACTGATGTGCCGCCCCTGGTTGGGTCCTTCATGGCATGCACTCCGCCTATATCAAGACATGAATGAATAGGGTCCCAGAGAGGTGCTACATCACTGACCAAATTAGTATCAAACTTCAGTCCTTCTCGATGCGCTAGTAATGATGTTCCATGATCACCAACTGGTCCTGTCAGGATTATGTCATCACCTGGTCTGGCACCACTGTCTTTGATGGGATGGTCTAGGTATGGAATCCCTATGCCTGTTGTTGACATAACAATCCCATCAAGAGTGCCAGGGGGCATCACCTTTGTATCACCAGCTATCATAGCCACGTCAAGTGGTTCGATGATGCTATTGAGAGACCGAAGCATGGTTTCAAGGAGCGCGATTTCAACTCCTTCTTCTACAATCACTGTGTTTGTCATTGCAACTGGTCGAGCGCCCATAACAGCCAAGTCATTAATGGTGCCACATGCTGTCAGAGTTCCCAAATTACCACCTGGGAATACTATTGGATGTACAGTATGAGCGTCAGTGCAGACAATTAAGTTAGCACCTGCAGCTTGAAATGTGGCTCCATCGTCCATCTCATCCAGACCTATATCCCCAATCTTTCTTCGACCAAAGGAGGGGATTATGACACCTTCCAATAGACGATGCATTACCTTTCCACCAGCCCCATGTGCTGTTTCAATCTTAGACATTATCGATTCTCCAGCTAAGTGGTATCCTGAAGCAACCCCTGAAAGTATTTGAAGAGGTCGCTTTGGTCATGAGAAGAAGTTGGCCACTAAGCAAGATTTAAAACGAATCTACAAGGAGCCTCATTGACCTAACTAAGAGGTAGTCAGAAATGGGTGTCTGGCATAGAAGATCATCACGAACATCCACCGGAGCTCGATTAAGACGTTTCAGAGGCAAGAGAAAGCACCAGATGGGGCGAACTCCAACTGAAACTCTAATGGGTGAAGCCAAAAGAATATCAATCGATAGTAGGAGTAAAGCAAAGAAGACCCCAGCCCTCCGTCTGACCCAGGTTAACGTTACCGACCCATCAAAAAATGTCACATACCGTGCTGAGTTACAGGATGTCGAGAAGAACCCAGCTAATATGGACTATCAGCGAAGGAAAGTCATCACACGCGGTACTATCATCAAAACCTCGAAGGGGCGTGCAAGGGTAACAAGCAGGCCAGGGCAAGATGGCATTCTGAATGCGGTACTAATCTGAGAAACTGGCTCTTGCTCACAGTTCTCTCTAAGATGATGGAGATTCAACAATCTCCGCTTCTATACTTGTTATCACGAAATCCTTTCCACCTGTGATTTTAGTAGAACTACTTCTGCATCTTGGACACTTCATAGGTGCAAAAACAGCTATCTGATCGGGAATATCAGGGTCTATCTTTGACTCGCCTTCAAATCCACAGTCACTACAGAGGAGTCGACCTCTGACTGTCTTGATCCTTAACTCTGCACCCTCCAGGATTGAATTTCTACTGGCAATCTCGAAATTGAAAATTAGTTGTTCAGGTACAAGAAATGTGAATTCTCCAACTTCTACATTTACAACTGACACTTTTGATGCCCTATTGCTCTTTGCTGCTTGGAGTGCAGTGTCCACAATAGAACAGGCTGCGGAGAATTCGTGCAACTAGTCACACCAATTGGAGCTTGTTTGAAGTCCTGTTAAGTCATTTCCGATATAGTCAAAGGTCAGACTCTTTATATGAATCAGTGTCCACGGAAGGATTGTTCTGTTATGATTTAAGAGGGAGACGCTTTGTCAAAGACACCTAAAGAGTCAAGGAAGAAATCTGCGTCTAAGAAAGAAACAACGAGTAGTAAAAAGACCTCATCCAAGCAGACAAAAAAGAAGGTATCTGAACCCAAGACAAAAGCTAGTGAGAAGAAGACTACTAAGACAAAGAAGACACCCGTCAAGAAGACAAGTCAAAAGAAATCAACACCTAAGATGACTGTAAAGAAAAAACCTGCGAGAAAAACTCTCAGCAAAAGTGAGAGAGAGATGCTTAGCGAACTGGAAACCGAGATACATAGTGATGACGAGCAGGTGTGTCTGGGAGCTGTCGAGCGTCTTGGCGCTTTGAAACATCCTGATGCAACACGTGTTTTGATTGTCGCATTGGCTGATCAAAGATACATGGTCAGGATTCATGCAGCAGCTCAGCTTGGTGAACGGAGGGACAAGGAGTCAGTGGATGCATTGGTAAAATCATTAAATGATGATTCAATTTTCGTTAGGCAGACTGTGGCTGGGGCTCTTGAGAACATAGGTGGTGCCAAAGCAAAGAAGGCTATCTCTAAGGCTGAGAAAGATGGTTTACTACTGGATGAATTGCCAGAGGGAAAAAGACTAGGTGAATAGGAGTTAGATGCTTCTTTGTCATTGTCAGAGAAGTAATGTATTTGACTACATTCTGCTTATATTGAAAGATGTCAGGAAGTTGTTACAAGACTAGACGGAGAATATCTATCTTGAATGAAGAGATTACGAAGATTGAGTCGCAAATCAAGGATCTCGATTTAGATTACATGCGTGGATTGGTTTCAGAGGAAGAATACAACAGGAAAATGGCTAACTTGAAGCAGCAACTTGAACAAGTCGGTGGCTCAACACAGACTGTTTCATCAGTTCAAAGAATCGAGTCAAAGGAACTACAAGCCACTAAGCTTCATCCCCCGCCAGTTGAAAAAAGAGCCACCGTGGATCCCGTAACAGCAGTGAAAAGAGCAGTAGAGGGCATGAGAAGACTTGCGTTGGAGAGAATAGCGCAAGAAGCAGGTGTTTCAACTATGAATGCCACTCAGATCCTAAGCGACCTTCTTGATGGAAGGGAATTATCTGGAAGAATTGATCATGAGAGAGGCGACTTCATTCTTGGAACTGGGAGCGGACCTCCACCAAAGACTATTGCGGTGTGTCCATATTGTAAGAATGATTTGAAGCGAATTGCAGTAAAGGGAGAAACTGTGACCTGTACCATGTGCAAAGAGTCATTCATCATTTCATGAAATCAGTCTGGGTGGATGCAAATGGACTTCTTTCAGGCTTGTCTCAAGGCTGATAATCGAGAAGCTGTAAATGCTATCAGGAAGATGATTCCATCCTCACGCCCATCAGCAATTTGGGCTGTACTTATGCATGGCGCAGCATGGCACGAACAACGAACCTATGATACACCGCACTCAACAATCCTGGTGAATTCTATCCACAGAATGATTGAGGACCTGGGCAGCCATCCTGGACTTACACCTGAGGTCCCGTCTAAATCAGTCAGAATTACACTTGAAGAGGAGAAAAAGCTAGCAGTTCAGGAATTACTAGTTGAGCGTCTTGCCTATCATTTGGCTGATATTGACCACTGGAATCTGGAGAAAGGACCAAGCTACAATGTTGAGAAGAGCATTGATTCACCTGACAATGCAGTACGTAAGTTTGAGAGTACAATACGACAAAAGAGTCTAGTAGGTTCCTGGGAGGCTTCACTAATTCTAGCATCCCGAGATGAGCCTATTAGGTTAAGACGTGTGATTGCTTCACTGGCAGCGGAAGAACCTGATAAGCTGGGACATGCTTTCATTATGCCAGTTTCACTCATTCTCGAGTTGCCTGGAGCTGAATATACTCGGCCTCAGATTGCATCATTGTGGCATCTAATGGAATATCTTGTAAGAAAAATACCCTCAAAATCTCCAGATGGGTACTCTCCAGATGATAATCTGTCAAAGCTGACAAAACCGATTAGTCTGGTAGAGTATAGGAACGTCTTTTTGAACTCTATAGTGAATTATGGAATTCTTGGACACAACACAATCTTTGCTCAGAGAATTGCAGATGCAAACCAGAGAGGACTTGTGACTAAAGAGATGACTCTTTGGCTTATTGAGAAGTTGAAGCGGAACATTGGTAGTTCAATAACCTCTGCTAATGATCTAGTATACGAGAGAGTCGTGAAAAAACAAGTAGACTCAGACTGGACTCAACAGCCTGAAGTTATCAGACTTCCGCACACAAAGGACACTCAAGACTGGGTCAATTCGAGTGATATTTCTGAAATGTGGACTACTATGACTCAGGAGAGCTCTAGTGAGTTTGAGAGTAGAGTTCCTGAGTTTGATGATGAGTGGCACTTGGTCCGATGTTGTCAATACATCATGGCGGCTCTTCTGAGTGAACCGCGAGCAGCTCATGTGATGATTTTCACTCATGCTGCTTGGAGTCTTGTAGACCATGATCTGGTACCAAATGATTTAGCAGCTCTCCAGGTTCATAGAATGCTGCGTAAACACCTGAGTGAGTGGTGACCAGTCAACAAATCCGGATTCGTATTCAAGCATGCATTAAACAAATTTCGGAAGAGGAATATATCCTCTCAAGAGTTACTTTCCTTCTCCCTTACGATAGGACTCAGCAAGAAGATCAGGGATGTACCGAACCTGCATGTTTGTTTCCTTCATCATATCATTGATTTGGATTGTACAAAAAGGACATTCAGTAGTCACCATGTCAGCACCTGTCGCTTCAATATACTCCTTCTTTGTTAACGCAATCTTCTGGGATAGTTCACGTAGGCCTGCTCGAACTCCACCACCAGCACCACAACAGCGATTCTTGTATGGGTCATCAATGTATTCTACACCTGGAATCATCTTGAGAAGCTCGATTGGTTCATCGTAGACGTGTTGACCTCGTCCCAAGTGACAAGGTTCGTGATAGGTTATCTTCAACTTGATCTCCCCTTTTGGTGGGACTATGTTCTCCTTCCCAATCACTTGTATCATATATTCAGCCATATCATAGACCTTGTAGAGTGGTGGTTCACCTCGCTCTGACTCAATGAAAGGTCTATGGTCTTCACGAAGTGTCTTTCCACATCCTGCACATGCAACTACCACGGTATCACAATTGTACTTTTTACAGGCTTCTTCGAATATTTCGGTCACCCTTCGTGCTGCAGCGTGAGCTGTGTTGAGGTCTCCAGTTCTGAAAGCAGGACTTGCACAACACCACTGTTCCTTCGGAACGACTACATCAATGTTGTTACGGTTCAGGACATCAATCAATGCTTTCCCAGTGTTCTGCATTCGATAGTCTATGAGACATCCTGTGAAGAAGGCAACTCGACCGCGCGGGTTGTCCACAAAGAACTCTGCGTCTTTAACCTGCTTTAGAAGTGGCTCATCCTTAACGGGTACAGCCCTGCCAGTTTCATTGATAGAATCAAGAAATGCCTGTTGTCCCTCAGCTAATGGATAACCAGCCTCAACAGCCTTCGCACGGAGCAACTCGACTGCCAAAGCTGGGATGTCTATCTTTTTTGGACAGATATCGGTACACATCCTACAAGTCGTGCAACTATAGACTGACTCATTCATTGCCATTGCCACTCGATCCTCAACGTCACGTGGGTCAAGCTCGAGCCTGGCAAGTTGACGAATAATCATTGGACCAGGATAATCCCAAGTTTCATGGACAATTGGACAGTTTGAAAGGCATGCACTGCATTCAATGCATTTGCGAATCTCACGAAGTTTCTCTATCTCTTCAGCACGGATGATCTCTGGATGTTGTGGTTGTTTATCGCGTGCAACGTAGGGACGGATTCGTCTAATACGAAAGGTTGTTTGAGCCATGTCAGTGACCAGGTCCTTGATGACTGGCATCTTTTCAAGAGGTTCAAGGACTAGATTCTCATCAGGATTAACCTTGGTTCTGCATGCGATTCGGGCCGTTCTGTTTACTTTTACAGCACAGGAACCACACTGGCCGCCTCTGCACTCCCAGCGAAATGCCAAGCTTGAATCAAATTTGTCCTGAATATAGAGTAACGCGTCTAGGACCGTCATTCCAGGTTCATACTCAACATCGAACTCTTGAAAATACGGTGCATCATCACTGTCAGGATTATAGCGCTGCACTCTTGTTTTGATTGTCTTTGCCATCTTCTAGCCTCCTCATGGTAGCGTGATTTTGGTGATCACTAGGTCTTCCTTTCGCAGCTCCATCTCGCCATTTTTCCCCTTGCGAATAATGATATTGTAATGGCCCTTCTCATTGGGGTCAGCATCAACTCGATAGTGAGCGCCTCTGCTTCCCTTCCGCATTACTGCTGCCTCTGCAACCATTCTAGCAGTTGTCACCATGTGAGCAAACTCTATTGCTTGATGCCAGCCAGGATTGAAACGTTTCACAGGAACATCGACCTTAATCTTAGGAACTACTTCTTTCTCAATTCGTCTCAGTTCCTTGACTGCATACTGCATCTCGTCTTCTTTTCTGAAAATCTGGACCTTGTTCCACATAAGCTCGGTGAGCTCATCACGCGCATCTGCAGGAGATACGCCCTCCTTCCGCTTGAGCATCTCTTCAAGATTCACAAACTCACTCATAATCGCATCGCGGTCCACACCTAGATGAGTGTTCTTTTTCGCATACTTAGCAGCATTTTCACCAGATAATGCGCCAAAGACTTGAGTGTCTGCAAGAGCATTCCCTCCGAGTCTGTTTCCTCCATGGACACCACCTGTACACTCACCAGCGGCATAGAGACCAGAAATGTTAGTGGCTGAGTCTTCATCAATCTTAATTCCGCCCATGAAATGGTGTGCGGTTGGTGACACTAGCATCGGTTCATCTCGGATGTCAACTCCAGCGTCTTCGAACTGTTCAATCATGCTTTCCAGTCTAAACTCAATAATCGTTCGTGGGAGATGTGCTATGCTAAGATAGACACCTCCATCAGGAGAACCTCTTCCCTCAAGGACCTCGGTCATGATAGACCGTGCAACTTGGTCACGACCAGCAAGCTCCATGACCTCAGGATAATACCGATTCATGAATCGCTCGCCTTCATTATTCAGAAGAATTCCTCCTTCACCACGAACTGCTTCTGTGACCAGACGACCTTTGGCTGACTCGGGCTTGACCATACCTGTGGGATGAAACTGGACCATCTCCATATCGATCATCTCGCAGCCTGCTTCGTAGGCCATTCCATAGCCATCTCCAACATCTAGCTGAGCATTACTGGTAACACTGAAGATTCTGCCTGCACCTCCAGTAGCCATGACTACAGCTTTCGCACGAAACACAAGGTAGTCTCCATACTTCAGGTCTACAGCACAGACACCAGCAATCTTACCATCTGTTACCAAGAGTTTAGTGGCAAACACTTCGTCAAACACACGAACTGATGACTTACGAATTCCCTCTGTGAGCGTGACCATTATCTCAGAACCGGTTCTGTCAGAGGCATAGGCAGTTCTTCGCCAGCTCTGTTTACCAAAAACTCTCTGAGCAATTTTACCCTCAGGAGTCCGATCAAAGACTGCGCCCATGTCTTCTAGGTCGAAGATTCTCTGCGGCGCATCTCTTACAAGTATCTCTGCCAATTTCTGATTGTTTAGGTAATTCCCACCGACAATTGTGTCCTTGAAGTGTGTTTCAGGATTGTCATCTGGATCTACATTACCCAGAGAAACATTATAGCCGCCCTCAGCCATGGCTGTATGTGCCTTACCGAGCAGCTCTTTGCTTAGCATGATGACGTCCAGGTTGTGTTTTGAGGCCGCTATTGCAGCACGGCACCCAGCTCCGCCAGCGCCAACAACAAGAACGTCACACATGATTGTCTTGTAGTCCAACTACAGTCCTCCGATGAAAATTCTGTCCGTGATTGAACCGTCGGGGCTAGACCCTCTCTTTAAGAGTTACTGTTGAAACCAATAAAAAAAGCGAGAGGCAGACTATAGTCTGCCCTAGACCTATAATCACTCTTTGATTCCAATTTTAGCATAAACATCCGCTTTTCGACTTGCAACTAACTTGTCCATGTCTTCATGTATGCTACTTCCATGTGAGTCCATGGTGACTAACAGAGGGCCAAACTCCTCAGCAGTGATGACCCAAAGTGCTTCAGGCATTCCAAGATCCTGCCATTCATATGCCCGAACCTCTTTCAACCCTTTAGCTGCAAGCGCACCACATCCACCAGTGTAGCTACAATAAACAGCTCCAACTTCTTTCAGAGCTGCTAGAGTCTTCTTCCCCATTCCACCTTTTCCAACTATCATTCGGGCTTTGTACTTGCGGAGAAACTCGTCTTCGAACATCTCCAACCGACCACTTGTAGTAGGACCAGCTGATACAATAATCCACTTTCCACCCTTTTGCCAAGCCACTGGACCAACATGATAAACCACACTACCCTCAAAGTCTACAGGAGGTCGTTCACCCTTCTCAAACATGTGTAGAGCTCGTTCATGCGCTTCATCACGGGCAGTATAGACATGTTCACCTGTGACATAGACCACATCACCAACCTTCAGTTTTCGTGCATCTTCTTCCGAGATTGGGGTTGTCAAATGATGTTCAACCATCTTAGTTTCCCTCCAATGGATGTGTAAGATATGATACCTTCAGGTCTTTCGTGATTATTGCAGTACTACGCCTTGCAGCCCAGCACTGAACAGCTACACCAACAGGAAGGCTGGCTGGGTGCCGCATGGCATAATCGACCTTTACACCGAGAACTGTTGTCTTTCCTCCAAGACCCATAGGGCCAATTCCTGTTGAGTTAATAGCGTCCATGAGCTCTTCCTCAATCTTAGCAACCTCAGGTTCTGGGTGTTTGTCATTAAGAGGACGTAGAAGTTGTTGTTTTGCGATTTTGATCGCTATATCTGAACCACCACCGATACCTACGCCGATGATGTTGGGAGAACAAGCGGCACCCATGTAAGAGAGCGCGTTATCAACTACAAGTTTTTTCACTCCTGTCAGACCAACACCTGGTTTCAGCATTCCCACAATGCTGGCATTCTCACTACCTCCACCCTTTGGAAATGCTGTGATCTCTACAGAGTCACCATCGACAATCTCCCAATTTATCCACGGAATCTTCGCACCAGTATTATCACCAGAGTTACCTCCAACAATTGGATGAACAGCATTAGGTCTGATGGGTATCTCTTTGGTTGCCTTTCGACTCGCCTCGGTGAGTGCTGCTTTGATTTCACCCATAAATGGGAATTTAGCACCCGCTCTGACATAGAAAATCATGATTCCTGTGTCTTGACACATCGGAATTCCAGTTTCTGCTATCTCTAGATTTGTGAGGATGGCAGAAAGCTGGGTCCTTGCAGTTTCATCGGTTTCATTATTCTTTGCAGCCTCAAGAGCCGCTTTGACATCTGAAGGAAGTTCGGTTACCGCCTTCTCTAGTAGACGAAAAGTAGTATCATGGATTACTTGGTACGGATCTTTCATTCGATCAGCTTCCAAACTGTAGACTTGTGAAGGGCGATAGCTCAGGCCCACACACAAGTCGCGAGAAAATAAGGGTGCTTAATCTGTGTTACTATCAAGACCAAAGGCTATGACTATATACAGGATTGCAATGATTGAAGAATAGGAGTCCGATGATTGATGGTTCTTGACTTGTCATTTGCTTCCATTATGTCGTTTCTCGCAATCATGGCACTCCTGTTAATCTATTCAGTTCTGGATTATCGTGATAGAAGAGTAACAAATGAGTTTGTCATTATAGGAGGTATAGTGGGTGGCATTATCCTAATACTCACTGGACATTTTACTTCTAACATAGTATTGCATCTTACCGCCTTATTGTTTGTAGTTCCTTTAGCTTATATCTTGTTTAGACTCGGTTCGATTGGTGGAGCAGACGCGAAGGTGCTTGTTGTGTTATCGTTCGTTAGCCCAGGGGTTGAACTAGTCATATGCGACGAGCCTGTTCTGGAGGCTATTATAGCGCTTGGATGGGAACTAGTTGTCATGCTTCTGGGAGGTTATTTCTATTGGAGAGTCAGAAAGAAGAATGAGGCCTCAACTCCACCATTGATACCGTTTCTCCTAGTAGGATACCTGGCATTACAGGTGATTGCAGTATTCTAGGTATTCTTTGAGCTGACTTCCTTTTGTCTGCGAGCTCATTCCAATCCCAGACTTCCTATTCTTGAATGGAAAAATTAGAGCAGTGTTAGAATCTCAGGCGGAATTGTGAAAGCATACATTAGAGTCCACAGAACGACCCACAGCATCAGGTACGAAGGCAATGAGTTGGTAATCATTTTCTGTGTACCGCCAAGAGTTTCCAGATCAATCTCTAGTATATACCGAATCACAAAGAGCGACAGTATATAGACAAGGAAGCCGAATATCACTCCACGGGTTCCCGCGAAAATGGGGCCTGTAATGCCGCAGACCAGAGCACTGAGTAGAGCAAAGAAAATCTTCACATAGTACTGTTGGTCATTTGGAGAACTAGCCCATCTTCCAAACATTCGTTTGAAGAGGTTCTTTAAAGGAGTAAGATTCATCGTCAATCACTGTCTGATTGATGGGTGGTTCAATCGACGAGGTTATAATCGTGTCGGTTTGATTGCGAGATGAGAGGACATGAAAGACTCGATGAGTAACGTTGACATCAGGCTCATTCTACCAGAGCTACGTGAGTCAACAGAAGGAGCCTTCATCAAAAATGTGTATCAATATGGAGATATCTTTGTGCTGAAGCTCTACACACCAGGCGGTGGTACATCACAGCTTCTCATTCATCCAGGTCATCGTATTCATCTCACAGAGTTCACTCGGAAGGCTCCAAGAGTACCACCAAAGTTCTGTTCGGTCTTACGGAAATATCTCAGGGATAAACGGGTCAGCTCAGTTAAGCAGCATGATTTGGATAGAATTGTTGTGATTGAGGTGGGGGATGATGAGAGCTCGTACAAGCTTGTTGCGGAGTTGTTTGGTACAGGCAACCTCCTTCTTCTAGACCCCAAAGACACTATCTTTGTGGCTATGAGATATCGAAAGATGCGGGATCGAGATATCATACCAAAAGCAAAGTATGAATTTCCACCACTGCGCGGAGTTGATGTACTAAATCTCGAAACAGACGCACTTCAAGACATTATCTCTGAATCAGATGCCAATATTGTACGGACTTTAGCAAGTCGACTCAATCTTGATTCCTTGAGCTGTGAAGAGATCTGTGCATTAGCGAATGTTTCACCAAGAGTAATGGCTCCTGAGATTGACAGTCAGACTCTAACAGACCTCCAAGCGGGATTGGATGCGTTTGTTGTAAAATTGAAGACAGGAGTAAATGAACCAAACATCGTTCTTGATGACGACCCTACTGAGGATGAAGAGCCTGAGTTCATTGCGTTTTTGCCGTTTCGTTTCGAGCTATATCAGGAGTTACCAGTAGAAACGTTTGATACATTTAGTCAGGCTATTGATGAGTACTCTGGAGTTGCAGAGAGCGAGTTGGAAGATGATCAAGAGCAGGACGCTCTCTCAAGAGAACAAAAACGATTACAACGAATAATCGACAAACAGAATGAGAGCATAGATAATCTGGTTGCAAAGGCAAAGACTCTCAGAATCAGTGGTGAATTGATATACTCTCACTTTTCCGTTGTACAGGAGGTTTTAGAAACAGTCACTAGAGCCAGAACAGGTGGAATGCAGTGGGAGGAAATTATAGCCAAGATTGACCAAGGTCGGCAGCAGGGGATACCATCTGCAAAGTTGGTCAAAAGAATCATTCCATCCCAGGGTCAAATAATAGTGAGGCTGAATGACACTGATGTGACATTGGATATTCGACTCTCAGCCCAAGATAACGCCTCACTCGCCTATGAGCAGGCCAAGAAATCGGAGGCAAAGGTAGAAGGTGCCAAGAAACAGATTGCGAGCACAAAGGAGAAACTGGAAAAACTAGAGGTCGTAGTTTCCGAACCTGAAACCAAGAGAGTTCCTGTGAAGGTTAGAAAGAAACGATGGTATGAGAAGTTCCGTTGGTTCTTCTCATCTGAAGGCTTTCTCGTTCTAGGAGGAAGAGATGTAAAGAGTAACGAAACCCTTGCGAAACGTCATATGGGAGCCAATGATGTCTTCTTGCACGCAGCTCTTCATGGTGCTCCATACACAGTAGTCAAGGTACCAGATGAGGCGCCTGGAGAAAAGACACTAGAGGAGGCTGCACAGTTTGCAGTCACTTTTTCAAGTGCATGGCAGGATGGGTTATCAAATGGTGATGCCTATTGGGTGAATCCTGAGCAGGTGAGCTTTAGTCCACCCTCTGGCGAGTATCTACCGACTGGAGCTGTGATGATATATGGTTCAAAGAACTATATTCGTAGAGTACCAATAGAGCTTGCAGTTGGGATTCTACTTGAGGAGGAATATGCTGTTCCAATCTCAGGTCCACCATCAGCAGTGTCATCACAAACAGAGTTCTATATCCAAGTGATACCAGGAGATACGAAAAAGGGGCAACTTGTAAAAGATGTGCTCAACCGACTCAGAGAGTTAGTGCCTGATGAGAGAGCAGCACTGGTTAGTCAGATACCTCAGGAGGATATGATGCGAGTTCTACCTGCTGGTGGAGGAAAGCTAAATCTCTAAGAGTCGAGATTTGGTCTGGTATAATAGACTACAGACACATTTAAAATCAGACAAGTGGCAATCCAGCTCGAGAAGACACTCTGCCAGTTGGTTGGTTGAGCGTCGGACCAACTTCTGATAATATTGAGGTAAAATAAATGTCTGAACCCTCTCATTCAATGTTTGTGAGAGACATCATGTCTGTAAACGTCGTGACAATGCCTCCAGACGCAACAATCTTCGATGTTGCCACATCTATGACTAAGATGGATATTGGTTCCATAATCATCGTTGATGAAGATCGTCCTCTTGGAATAATAACGGAGTCAGACATTGTTAGACGTGTCATAGCAGAAGAGAGGGATGCAAAGAGCACAGCCGCCCGAGAAGTTATGTCATCACCCATAATTCATGTTGAACCCGGAACTGCACTAACTGAAGCTATGCGTGTGATGGCACGAAGCAACATTCGCCGTGTTGCAGTTCTGAAAAACAACTCGTTAGCGGGAATTATCACTTCAAGAGACCTGCTTCGTTGGTCCCCAGAGCTCATCGATATCCTTGTAGAGTCATTACGACTCAGGAATGAAGGCATCGAAAGGGAAGAGGATGATGAATATATTGCCTATGGAGGCGAGTGTGATAGCTGTGGTGAATACTCGACTGATTTAATCGAGGAAGATGGCGAGTATTTGTGTGAGAACTGCCGTGGTTAGTTGGTCGCGTACTCATTAACCAACTTGTATTGTGCAAGTGCAAATGTGATAGGAGACTATTGTCGTGAAAGTGAGCCAAATTATGGTCGAGCCAGCCACAATCGATAAGGATCAGAGGCTGTCCTATGCGCTCGAACAGTTAGAGAAGAAGGGTGTAGAAAGGTTAATTGTTGTTGAGAATGGGAATGTCAAAGGCATTCTCACATACGCTGACATTGCTGACAGATTGGGAGTAAGTAAGGTAGTAGCGCTCTCAATAAAGAGGCTCCATGTATCCAGTGCAATGACTGACACTGTCATTACAGTAGGTCCTGATGATGAGGTCACCGATGTGGCACAGCTCATGGTTGAGCGCGGAATGAGTGGTTGCCCTGTTGTGGATAATGAAGGTGCTCTTGTTGGAGTGATCACAAAGGTGCAAATATCTCAACTAGTTCAAAAGTTCAAAGATATTAAAGTCAAAGAGCTGATGACCACAGAAGACATCCTTCAGGTCAATCCAGTATCACGTCTTGTGAAAGCCAGAGGAGACATGCTTGCGGCAGGTTATTCAGGCATCCCTGTCACTGATGGTGGTCGAGTTTTGGGACTGATCACAGAACGAATGGTTGCAGAGGCAATGGCCAGATTCACTGTAGAGGTGCCTGACAAGCACCGTGCAAATCAGGTCAGACAGATTCGTGTCGTAGATGCAATGCTACAGCAGCCCCCACTTGTAACGCCAGATGATTCGATTGCAGATGCCTCAGGAAAGATGCTGGAGGCGAAGCTTAGTTCTTTGCCAGTTGTTGGCGCGGCCAATAGAATTGTTGGGATGATTAGCGCAACAGATTTCACACGATTTGTTGCAAACAAGTTTAAGGTCCCAGAAGCGTCTGAATAAGAGTGAATCCAGTGTCAATCTACGCTGGCAACACTGGCGTTGATGTTACATGACCGTGGATATGGTCCTCAAAGATGGCATTTTCATAGAGAATGGTAGGGAAACCGTACGCTCTGTGGCAATCGAAGCCAGCAAGATTGAGGGTGTTTACAGACATGGAGAAGAACCTCAATATCTCGATTCAATTGATTGTAGAGGGCTCTATATTCTTCCGGGTCTGATAGATATTCATGTTCACCTCCGTGATCTTAAGGAGTCTGATAAGGAGGACTACGAAACGGGCACCATGGCTGCAGCTGCCGGTGGTGTAACGACAGTTGTTGATATGCCAAACTCAAACCCACCGGTTCTTGACAAGAGAACACTTGATGACAAGATATCTAGAGCACATGAGTTAAGTTATGTGAATGTGGGGTTCTATGCTGGAATACCTCATAACATTGATGATTTCGACGTTCAGATGATCAGAAACATACTTGGATTGAAGGTCTATCCTCACTCGCCGCTAGACAAACGCACAAATTACACTAGGGATAGGATTAGGGAGTGTACCAAACTAGCAGTAGCAAGTGGGATTCCACTCCTGTTTCATCCAGACATTGCTACTCAGAAAAAAGAACCAGAGAACATTGAGGAGTTCTTACTTGCACATAGCTGTGAGAATGAGGTCAAATCAGTACAGTCGTTCATTGATGCTAAGATTGAATATGAGGCCAGACTACACGTATGTCATGTCAGTTGTGCAGCGACTGCCAGACTGATTCATAAAAACCGAGCAGAAGATACACTGACCGCGGAAGTAACTCCTCACCATCTATTCCTTTCAGGAGGGGATTTTCCCCATGATGATGGTGTAGCTAAGATGCTTCCACCCTTGAGGTCTCCTTATGACAACAAAATGCTAATGGAGGCATTGTGTAAGACATGGGCAATTGATTGTGTTGCGTCTGACCATGCACCTCACGAGAAATGGGAAAAAGCAGCACCCTTTCTGAAAGCAGCATCAGGAATACCTGGTCTTGAAACCACTCTACCACTCATGCTGACAGAAGTGTTCGAGAAACGATTGACATGGATAGACTATCTGAGGGTCTGTTCATCTGCACCTGCAAGAATTCTCGGACTTGAAACGAAAGGAATTCTCTCTAAGGGATATGATGCTGATATTGTATTGGCACGAATACAAGAAGGAACAATAAGAGGCAGTAACTTCTTCTCGAAAGCGAAAATCACTCCCTTTGAGGGAAGACGAGTTCTAGCCCGCCCTATAACCACTATTGTTGGAGGCGTGGTTGTGTTTGATAATGGTGAGTTTTTCACAGGACCAGGTATTGCGGGAAGAGTACCAGTTCAGAAATCTTGAAGAGTGCAAGATAAATAACGATGAAATTGCACAGACAGACTGAGTTGATACTTAGTGACATACACATACTCCGATGATGATGGGGTCTTTCTTGTTAATTTGGCTAGAAAGACGGTGGATGATATTGTACAGACAAAACAAAAATCAAAGATACCAGATGAAACGCCAGAACATCTGCGTGCCAAATCAGGTGTGTTTGTCACATTAAACTCAATCTTTCAGAATCGTGTCAATCTGAGAGGCTGTATAGGTCGACCATACCCAACTCAACCTCTAGTCGAAGCGACTATTGATTCTGCTGTGGATTCTGCCATCAACGATCCTCGTTTTCCACCAGTCACACCAAAAGAGCTTGACAAGATTATAGTGGATTTGAGTGTTCTAACCCCTCCAAAGAAGATAGAATATACAAATCCAGAGGAGTTATTGGAGCTCGTAAAGGTCGGAAGAGATGGATTGATTGCTATCAGAGGTATGTTCCGTGGACTACTGCTTCCTCAAGTGCCAGTAGACTGGAAGTGGAACACTCTGGAGTTCTTAGAGCACACTTGCAACAAAGCAGGACTGCCAGTTGATATGTGGAGAAACCCTGAGACTGAGTTTATGTCGTTTCAGGCAGAGATTTTTGGTGAAGAGAAACCAAGGGGCAAGATTGTGAGAGATCCAAAACATCCAAGGTGTGATTGAATGAGATTCGGTAACCTCCCTCCAGAAGCAATAGAGAGTCTAAAGAGATTCATTAATGAAGATGTCAGGTCGGGTGATATTACAACAGAATTAACAGTACCAGAGGATACGAAGGCTTTAGCTACAATCTATGCAAAAGAACGGTCAGTACTTGCAGGGATTGAAGAGGTAGCTGCAATAGCAGATTTCTCGGGACTCACCTACGAGATTCTTGCTTTTGAGGGAAACTGGGTAGATCCTCAGCAACCGGTGATGCGTCTGAGAGGGTCTGCATGGAATTTGCTAACGGTTGAAAGAGTCTGTCTGAATATTGTTCAGAGGATGAGTGGAATAGCAACAAAGGTATACAACATGGTCGATGCTGTAAAAAAAGAGAATCCTAAAGTCAAAGTTGCAGCTACAAGAAAAACAACTCCAGGGTTTAGATTCTTTGAAAAGCGAGCTGTCATGATTGGTGGCGGAGACCCACATCGATATGCGCTAGATGACATGGTACTGATAAAGAACAACCATATCACAGCAGCTGGTGGAGTACGCGCAGCTGTGACTACAGCCAAAGAAAAGACCTCATTCAGTAAGAAGATATCTTGTGAAGCTCGCACACTGCAACAAGTCCAAGAGGCAATAGGTGCTGGGGCGGATATAATCCTGTTAGACAATTTCAAGCCAAAGGATGTTGGTGGACTGATTGAAGTCCTCAAAGCTGATGGTACACGTGACAAAGTGATACTAGAGGTTTCTGGAGGGATTAGTGAGGAAAATATCAGGGATTATGCTAGGAGTGGAATAGATGTGATATCATCGGGAGCATTGACACACTCATACAAATCATCAGACTTTCACATGCTCTTGTCGATGAATTAGAATTGAAAATGATTCGAATATTCACTTTTAGGCCGCTGTACACAAGTTCTTAAGGAACGATTCTGAAAATCTTGTTGCAGGTACAAGAGAAGCGAAACGCACTTTCTATCATCGGAATTATCGAGTTTGTTTTTTCAGGCATCGCAAATTTCACAGAAGGAACCGCTAGTTTTGACAACTTGCATATCGCAAATAGCGAGTGAATAACAATGAGTTATGAAGAACACGAGCCAATTGAGGCTACAGTGGCTGAACTCAAGCCACGAATGAAAAATGTCACCATTTCTTTCAAGGTGACTAGTATAGGTGAAGAGCGTGAGATTGAATCCCGCAACGACGGTTCATCTCATCGAGTCTGTGATATCACTGTTGGTGATGAAAGCGGAATTGTACAGGTTCCACTCTGGGATGATGCAATTGATAGCATTGAAGAAGGGGCAACCTACAATCTAACCAATGGATACACAGGGCTCTTTCGAGGAAACTTACGATTGAATGTTGGTAGGTATGGTAAGCTCGAGGAGGCTGAAGAAGCCATCGAGGACGTCAACATGAGTATCGATATGTCTGCTGAAGAACATGAGGACGACAGACCCCGTAGGAGCTATGGCGGTGGTGGAGGCCGAGGTGGCGGAGGCTACAGCGGTGGCGGTGGTCGTAGATATAGTGATCGATCTAGCAGCGGAAGTTATGGTAGTCGAGATGGCAGCTACGGCGGCGGAGGCTATGGTGGTAGAAATCGCCGTGGCGGTAGCGGCTATGGTGGAAACAACAGACGTTCCAGATACTAGATTTGAAACTAAGAAGTAATCAAAGCAGCAGTAGCTGCTAAATTGTGGGTAATCAATAATGATTACTCACAAATCCTTGTTTTTGATTTTGATAGGGTCAGAGAAATAAGAGTTCGTCCTAGATTGAATGAGGATGGTGCCCCAGCCGGGATTTGAACCCGGGTCTTAGACTCGAAAGGCCTAGATGCTGGGCCGGGCTACACTACTGGGGCTATGTAGCATCGAGAACTTTGCCTTGCTGTTATTAAGATTATGTAGAGGTCGCATTTGGACTATGATGCTGTGCGAATTATTGCGTCCTTAGAAGATTCAATAGCTCGAATCTGATGGACCTCACGAAGAACTGATTTGACACTTTTTCTTCCATATTTGAGATAACCACTTGATACAGCCTGAAGTAGAAATGAATGCAGGTCACTGGATGATGGGACTCCGGAGATCTTGTAGGATCCTGCAACGAGTGTTGGGACAACCAAGATGCCATATGCCTCAGCAATTAGATATTGTTTCTCAACATCAACCTCGTAGATGTTTTGTTCAAGCCCCAGAGCCTTACTCTCATCTTTGAGCATTGATTTGAGTGAGTCACACCATACACAGTGGTCTGAGGTGAACATTAGAATCATGGAGTTCGCACCTTGGAGTTGCCTCGTAGTCACTCCAGTTGAATATAAAGTCAGAAAAAGCTCAGCTCTAGATCTGCTTAGCCGAACAAATTCTTGACAGTCTAAGTATCCTGAATCGTTCATATTTCGAATGCTTGGAACGACAGTTTGGAAACCATTCGCAACTTTAATATCCCAAAGCAAATGCAAGAGCATTGTTCTGAATCGGGCCCGTAGCTCAGCTTGGTAGAGCAGCAGGCTCATAACCTGTCGGTCGTGCGTTCAAATCGCGCCGGGCCCACCACCCAGAAATTTCATGTTTTAAGGAATCAATTTTAATGCCTTTAGGGGATGTTTTAGGAGTAAACGCTTGAGAATGCGGTTTCTTAACTCCTTGTACGGTCTTATGCCCATTACAAGCTCCATAACATACTCCCTCAGAGTTTGGTCAGTATATGCCGCCTGACATGCCAATTCCATGTTCTTGTTCGACTTTAAGAGAATCTTTGCTAATGACTGAGCAATCGCTAGATCTTGGTTGAAAGCATTTTTACATCTTTGTTCATATGAGGATACGTTTGCATTCTCACCCTTCGGTATTTCTTCATTGGCGACTTCAGCAGCAATCTTTCCAGACTTGATGGCGTAGATGATACCCTCACCTGTGACTGGAGCAACATATCCAGCCGCATCTCCAACTAACATAACTCTCTTTGAACACGTGT
This sequence comes from Candidatus Thorarchaeota archaeon SMTZ1-45, assembly GCA_001563335.1. Lineage (GTDB taxonomy): Archaea > Asgardarchaeota > Thorarchaeia > Thorarchaeales > Thorarchaeaceae > SMTZ1-45. The sequence continues at coordinate 74,114 of LRSL01000055.1, forward strand.
TCCTAATCTTCCCTCGTAGTGGCAGTCTTGCAGCAGTAGTATCATGCAAGTCACACTTTATGGAGTGGCGCTCCTCAAAACCAGCTATAAATCGCTTCCACTCATCTTTTAGGTTCTGCATCTTGCTGACACGTACGCCAATACCAAGACTGAACTCTGTCTTCTTAGGAAAAGCCCAAGCATAGCCATAGAGGACTGGTCCAAAGTAGATCTCGATTATTGATTTCTCATTTACAATCCTAGAGATTTCAGAGAACTCCATGGGAACAGATGCCTCAATACAGAGACCTACCTCGTCATCTCTCCAACCAGTGTTGATGCCTGTTTTCCTTCCGACTAGACTGTTAGTGCCGTCAGCACCTACAAGCAATCGACTGGTGTAGGTTTCATTCTCTGTGACTGCGATGACAGAGGCAGAACTCTCCATGACATCTAAGACCTTGGCACCCTCAACTACCTCCACTCCAACTTCCTGAGCTTTCTTTAAGAGGAAAGAGTCGAAGCTTTCTCTCCGAACAGTAAATCCTGATGACTCTGAACGGGACTGCTCAATGACCATTCCACTGGGCGAGTATATCCTCACTCCATATGCTTCACGCTCAATCACTGGAGATAGATCAAAGTCTAGGGCATCTCTCACCCTCACTGTGATACCACCACCGCAAGCTTTTCTCCTTGGATGGTGCGCTTTTTCAAGAACTAATACTTCGAGCCCCAGCTGGGCTGCTCTTCGAGCACAGGTGGTACCTGCTGGACCTCCTCCGACAACGATTAGGTCATAGGTCACCAAGGCAATCTCCCCAAAATCCTTGTATGGTAGAGGTGGCTTCTTTTTCTCTCTTTTGTAGCACATTATCGTTTCAGGATTAGTTGGAAAGAGACAAATCAGATATTCAAGGAAGTGGTATATTGAGTAGTGGTTGTGATGCGTAAGAGCTTTCTGAGTAGTTTGTCAATCGTGATTTTGTTACTATTGCCATTGTTCGCTCAAGCATTTGACATAGACAGAGATATGGGTGTTGGTGAATTGTATGTTGTATACGGGAACGCAAATGCTGGATGGAGGATAGAGGGATCGTTCTCAGCTGACTATGATATTGAGTTCTTCATCTGTGATACAGAGAACTACTCTAGATGGGATAGAAAACAGAGCGCATTTCTCTATGAACACGATGAGGAAACCACGGGTAATATCTTCAATTTTACAATTCCCTACGATTCAGAATGGTATGTTGTCTTCTCGAATATTCAACTGCAAAGTCCCATTAGTTTGCAGGCAGAAGTCTACTACATAGATCAGTCTGATGTTGTTCAGACACAGGTTGGTTGGTATAGTCGAAACATGCTTGTGACTCCTTTGTTTATTGGAATCCTATTGATAGTACCAATTGCCCTTCTCATTGGAGTCTATATATCAAGAAAAAGAGAGCCAGTCCCAGCAGTCAGGTATGATGAGATTCTTTCAACCCCAGACTAGTTCAATTTGAACCAGTCTCACCAATTCCCTATTCTTTGCTCATCCTCTTCCAGAGCCCTTCCCACCATGCAACAAATGGACCGGTTGGTGAGATTGCTATGCCTGTTTCTATTCCAATCCTGACAGGCATATCATTCTTCACTTCCTCAATATCAATTTCAATGAGAGCATAGTTTTCGTCTATTGTGAATGGTTCCTCAACAATCCGTGCTTTCCCTCTGATGCTCACTGCGATGTCAGGAGCACATATCATTGCAACCATCACACGTGGTTCACGTTTCAGGTTGCTCAGAGTGTCATGGTATCGATAGACAATGAAACGCATCAAACGTGGATTAACTGCTCGCATGCTACCGAATGGTGCAATATGTGGAGATCCATCCTCATCGACCGTGGCAACAACAGAACTGGGATTGAGTTCTCCATTTGCCTTATGCCATGCCCTAAAAGCATCCTCATGAAGTTCGGGAGACCTACGCCATCTCTCTTGTTTTTCAGACACTTTCTACTCACCTCAGCCAAAGCCTGTATGGTATTTGTTTCATGTTCCATATCATATCTTTTATTTGACCAAGAGTATTCAATTATATTTAGAACACGTGTTCTTACAATATCAATTATAGAACGGATGTCTTAAGTGAGAGATGAGTAACCGCATTTGTTATGCAGCTCTTCAGTGATACTATTGTTCTTGGTGTAGTTGCGAGCCTAATGGCTGGTGTGGCAACAGGAGTAGGAGCACTACCAATCTTTCTCAAACGCAACTTTAGTCGAAGATCACTGGATATTATGCTTGGATTTGCTGCGGGTGTCATGCTAGCTGCTTCATCTTTCAGTCTCTTAGTTCCAGCCTTAGAAGACCCGTTGGTGAATGACTGGACTGATGTATTGACTGTTGTAGCGCTTGGGTTTGGGCTGGGAGGTATATTCGTACATTTAGCTGACAAGTACGTTCCACATGCTCACTTCAAGAAGGGAGAAGAGGGGCCGTCTTCAACCATGGCAAGGGTCTGGCTTCTCATTCTCGCAATCACTATCCATAATTTCCCTGAGGGGCTAGCTGTTGGCGTTTCGTTTGGAATAGATGACCCATTGACTGGAATCTCAGTCGCAGTGGCGATTGGATTACAGAACATGCCGGAGGGGCTTGCAGTGGCTGCACCTCTGGTAAGAGAAGGGTATCCCAGAGGAAGAGCAGTACTGTTAGCGTTAGCGACAGGGCTTGTAGAGCCCATTGGAGGACTCCTCGGAGTGTCAATAGTTGTAATCGCTGCATTTCTGCTACCTTATGGTCTAGCTTTTGCGGCAGGAGCCATGATCTTTGTTGTAGGAGATGAGATGATACCAGAGAGTCACTCAAGTGGACATGCACGTGTGGCTACATGGGGCATCATAATCGGATTTGTGATCATGATGACACTTGACAATGTCTTCCATTT
>LRSL01000056.1 GCA_001563335.1 Candidatus Thorarchaeota archaeon SMTZ1-45
GATTCTCTTTATGGGACTCGAAACAGAAGACATGGAAGTTGCAGAAAGAATACAAGAGAAATACATGAGCTGCCCGAGACTGCTAATGTTTGCTCCGGTGACAGGAAGATACAATGTATTCGCAGTAATGGTTGCAGAGGACACATGGAGTCTTGAATCGATAATTGGAACATGCAGTATGAGAACAGAGCCAGGCGTGAGAAAATCAGAGAGCTGGTTTGGAAATGCGCCGGTTGCTCCCAAGTATTTGCAATTAAACTTGGCACCTGGTGCTCTTGGAGGTTCGGTTGCTCCTTGTGGAAGAGATTGTGGTGCCTGTAGCACCAAACAAGTCCAAGAAGAAGACAAGAAAGAGCAAAGGTTAACTCGACGAAGCGCTTGAGTAAATTTGTGAGTCAAATGAGTGATGTCTTCATTCACCCACTAGCTGTCATCGATGAAGGAGCCAAGATTGGCGAAGGAACACGAATCTGGCATTTTGCTCATGTTAGAGGGACCGCAAAGATTGGCAAAGATTGTACCATTGGCAAGGATGTCTATATTGATGCAGATGTTGTCATAGGTAACAATGTGAAAATACAAAATGGAGTTTCGGTGTATAACGGAGTAACAATTGAAGATGATGTCTTCTGCGGTCCTCACATGACTTTCACCAATGATTTGTATCCTCGAGCGTTCAGTGCGTCTTGGGAGATCATGAAAACGACTGTAAAGAGAGGAGCTTCGATAGGAGCACATGCAACAATAATCTGTAACATTACTCTTGGCGAGTTTTGTATGATTGGAAGTGGAGCTGTTGTTACACATGATGTGCCACCATATGGTCTCGTTCTTGGCAACCCAGCAAGACTTGTGGGATTTGTTTGTAAATGTGGTCAGCCACTGAGTGAAGAAGTATCACGAAGTGACAAATCTATTATAATGCGTTGTGCAAAATGCGATTCAGAGATAGAGATACTGAAAGCAGATTTTAAGAAAAAGGTCAGGTAGACCTACGTTGTCTCACTTGTATAAGAAATTCGTGAAGGAAAGAGTTACCGCCTTAGTGAGTGAAACTGAGAACATCCGAAACGTAACGATAATAGCTCATATTGACCATGGAAAAACCACACTAAGTGATTCATTGATTGCTGCTTCTGGATTGCTTTCCAAGGAAGTTGCTGCGTCAGCCAGACTTCTCGATTATGATTATATCGAACAACAGAGAGGTATCACGATTAAAGCGTCTGGAATTTCTTTAATTCATTCATTTCAAGGAGTAGACCACCTGATCAATCTTGTAGACACTCCGGGGCATATCGATTTCTCAAGTCATGTAACCCGAGGCCTTCGACTTACCGATGGTGCAGTAATTGTAGTTGATGCGATCGAAGGCATAATGGTTCAAACTGAAACTGTGACAAGACAAGCGATGATGGAACTGGTTAGACCAGTGCTCTTTGTGAATAAGGTTGACAGGCTGATCAGAGAACGAAGATTGAACAGTCAAAAGACTGCTTCAGAAATTAATAAACTAGTTAGAGAATTCAATGCAATGCTTGGAAAGTACCTTGACGATAAAAGACTGGAAGAATGGGAGATATCCTTCAGCAATGGTTCGCTTAGTGTAGGTTCAGCAATTGATAAATGGGGACTCGATATAGTTACTCTGAAGGAATACACTGGAGGCAGTGAAAAAGCTGCGGATTTGACAAATGCGTTCCTCTCAATTCTTGATGAGATTGAAAAAGCATACAAGGCTGGAAAAAGAAAGGAGATAGGTGAGAGGTTTCCTGTTGCCAGGGTAGTATTGGATTCTGTTGTTAGAGTAGTTCCAAATCCCAAAGAGGCACAGTCATATAGAATCCCTATGCTTTGGGAAGGTAGTCCAGATTCGGAGATTGGAAGAAGTCTCATTAATTGTAGTGCAAAAGGCCCTTGTATTTGTGTTGTTGGAGAGGTCCAACCGGATAGACATGCATCTACTGTTACAGCCGTGAGGATTTTTTCTGGAACTTTAGAGCGAGCAAAGCTTCTGACTAATCTAAGAACGAGAGAACAAAGGAAGTCACTGCAGATTGGTATGTATATGTCAAAAACTCGAGTCGATCTTTCGCAAGTGCCCGCAGGAAATTTGGCATTCATTTCGGGATTGAGAAACATTGCGGTTGGTGATACTCTTGTTGAAACAGAAACTTTCGAAAAAACAACAGAAACAATCCCTCCGATGATTGCACTGCAATATCCGACAGAGCCAGTTGTAACCTACGCAATAGAACCAAAGAGCTTAGTAGATTTGGGAAACATACAAGCACCAATTGAAGCATATGTGAAAACAGATCCCGCTCTAGAATTCGAAGTCAATCCAGAAACAGGTGAAATGCTCCTTTCGGGAGCAGGAGAGCTTCATATTGAGATTACAGTTGAGAAACTTAGTAGGCAAGGATTAGAAGTCACACTTGGAAAACCAATGGTCCTTCTGAGAGAACAACTTACAACTGATGGTAAACCATTTTCTAGTGTAAATGAGAATGTCAGTTCATTCACTATTCGTGCGATTATTACATCCGATGAAATAGTGCCAGACACCCTTGGAACAGTGATTGATAAAGATCTAGGGTCGTCCTCCTGGATTATCGATTGTACTAAGACAATCAATCCGTTTGGAGACGAAGCTCAGTTGATTAAGGAGGCATTTAGGACAATCATTCGAAATGGACCATTACGTGGTGAAAAAATGCGAAGATTGGGATTACTTATAGAAGGAGTACATATCAAGTCAGAAGCACCTGAAACTTCATGGAGAGACATCACGCAACCACTGATAGATGTAGCCCGAAAAAGTGTATCAACAGGTGCCCCGGTTGTTTTGGAACCATGGATACATCTTGAAATTAGCACTCCTGAAGAGTATGTTGGAACCTTGAGCGCCATCATTTCAAGGAGAAAAGGACAGGTTCTGGAAATAAACTCCAACAGATCTCTTTACAGACTTGACGCAGAGATACCTGTGAAAGAATCATTTGGTCTAGCTAATGAGATTCGAACTTCCACTTCCGGATGGGCAACATGGGGAGCTCGAACTGGAGGTTATCGAAACATCAAAAATCCTGAGATTCGTTTTGACTAAATGTCAAGGTTAACGTCGAAGATAGAACCTTCTATTCAAAACAGTTCCAAGTAGTGAAACTACTCTACGGTCCACTAGAGATACACCATCGATCATTAGCAGTGCTCGATTCAGATTTGAGAAGACTGCATTAAGGTAAGGTTGGGCTTCAACCATTTCTGATTGTTCAACCATTTGAAGATAGGCGTCTGCGATTTTAATCAATCCAAGCCAGTCTTCGGCTAAAAGGTAGTCATATTGAGTTTGATCAGAAACAATGAGAGTTCCAGGAAATTTGCTCTTATCAACATAGGCTGCATATTGATTTTCAAGCGCTAGTGAAAAACGACGCAAAAGCTGTGATATCGATGAGGATGTTGCTTTAATGAACTCTGCTGACTCAATAAATGATGGTTCTATTCTAAGGACATCACCAAATGCAATAGCAGCTCCATAGAAACCACTAGCCAATTCAGAGTAGTCCTTGTTATCATAAAATGCTCTTATTGTCTGGACAAGGTATGTTTGACCTAACCAATATTGAGCCAAAAGAGGATCGGTTTCAAGGACAGTGTCGTCTACAGGAGGTTGGATACGGCCACCAACCTCAACGTTTAGTGCACTCAAATTCATCTTTGCTGTTGATAGAGCTGCCATTAAGCTAGCAACATTAGAAAGCTCTGATGCATTCTGACTCATAATCTTGGATCGGTCCAGAAGAGTGTTCCATGAGGACTCTATGAATGGTACGACAAGTGAAACACCTTGAATAAAGATCGAATCTTCATCCATTTGTACATCGAAAAGTAACCTATCGATATCATCTAGAAGCCTCATGAGTCTTGGAGGGATTGTACCTCCATGTCGAATTAGCAACCAAACGACATTATAGGTTGCAATTGCTACTTCTACGAAAGCGCGATTGTCAGTAGGAAAGAGAGGAACATATTGTACAAGAATCTCACGAAGTGGATCTTGGATGTCTATATCTGACCTTTCAATCACACGCATCTTAGAAAGTGCTAAACCCATTCTAGTCCCAATGAGCTCGATTTCTGAAATCCGACCCTCAGAGAAATGGTCTTCTCTTAGTTTCACAGCTTTTTCAAAAGCTTCCACTCCAGTTGACCAAAACTCATCACATTCTGTGCATAGGCATGCCCAACCTATTGCATTCTCGGTTCTAGCAACTTCAAGGTCAGTATCAGGGTATATGTCTTTCAATTCCCGTAGTAATTCCTTAGCTGCATCAAAATACTCTGTTGCTTTAGTGATGCTTTCATGATCACCAAGTAACCCATGTGCGAAACCAAGTCCTGCTAACGTTTTGAATATGTGAATTCTTTGACTTGCATCTAAGTCTTCAATACTATAGAATATTCTGAGTCCAAGCTGGAGCCGCTCTATGGCTTGAGGAACGCCCTCGCGCCAACCGTTTGCCAAGATACTCGAACCAATAACAAGGTGAGCTAACCCCACTTCAGGTTTTCCCACAAGTTTTGCGTTAAAAGCTAAATCATAGAGTTCTGCGGCTTTATCGCCAATATCGCGTGCAGTACGGTGTGAAACCGAATCATCTCTAGTTTCATTTACTCCTAGTTGGAGATTGACCGCCGCAAGCCAAACAGGATCATTTAGTGCTCTAGCTCTTCGCTCTAAATCCTTTAATTTCTCTCGAGCATCTTCAAATAGTCGGAGTTCCGTGAGAACACAGGAATGGTCAAACGTAAGCTCATATAAAAGATCTTTTAGGCCAATCTCATTGCTTATCTCAATCAATCGATTAAGAAGTAGTTCAGCACCCTCAAAGAAACCCTCCTCAGATAGAACCCATGCAAGATTGTGCACTTCATACAAAGCAAGATTGGTAGATCCCTCATGACGTCTATCGTAAATCGCATTTAGTGTCATGAGAACTTCGTCAGCTAGGAAAGGGAGTAGAGGTCTGAGATTAAGACGAATTGAAGAACTTAGTGCTTGTGAAAGCTCACCAAGCATGTCAATGAGATTGGGAATTGCTTCAATATCCGGAAGTAGCTCACATTCAGAGCGTCTGAAACTATTCGTATATCTTGTGTCAAGTAACAATAGTAGTTCAGGAAGTACGCGGCTTTTATGGAAAGACAATCGAATCGATAACTCAGTAAGCTTAGCACTAGCAAGACCAGTTCTACGAAGAATTATCTCTTCAATGGCACGTGCTATATCAAAGAGAGTATTTGCTTCTTCACTGTCATCGAAAGGGATATTCTGAACTGCTGAGAGCCCATCATCGAGAGATAGGTTTGCACAGAGTATGTCTCTCAATGTTGCTATCAACAGGTCTTGCAAAGGAGCCTCTCCTATCCGATGATGCTCTCTCTTCCTGCTTTAAAGGTTTCACAGAAAAAAATTATCGATGTATAACAAAATCATGCCACTCACGAGAGGTGTCAGTCCCCCTCATACGCTCCATCCTAATTTGGTGGCGAGGTATTGGACCGCTATCATCAATTCTGAATCTCAGAACTGCATCAGCTAGGTAGGAATAGGTTGCATATGTCGTTTCCTCATGTACACCCTCCTCAAGAATATACATGATACTATGCGATCCTTGCTTAATTCTACCACTCAACCGTTGAACTGCTCGTGGCATAGTAGCAGGAGTAGAATGAAGAATCAATGTGGAAAGACTGTCAATAACCACACGTGCGACTACAAGATTCTCCAGGACCTCGGATAGGACAATTCCAAGTTCACTGATATCATCCACTTTTGTTAGGGACCTTGCAGGACCAAGCGTTGGAGCACCCATTCGCTCGGAGTATCCATCAATGAAGATGAACTTGCCAGATAGCTCATCTTCATCTATTGTCCATCCATGGCGACTCATATCATTTCGAATGACTCTTGGAGATACATCAGTTGTAACAAATACAGCTGGAAAGCCGGATCCAAGCCCCTCAGCGAGGAATGCCTCAGCATAGGTTGTCTTTCCCGACCCAAGAGGACCAACCAACATGTATGACACTTGCGTAAGTTGACCAAACTTGACAAGATCACTAATCATAGGAGTGGCTTTTGCTGGTGGTTGCACCACCCTTTGTGTGTTCTGATTCTCAACCACTTTAAGGTCCTCGCTGTTTCTCCGATTAACGCCCAGGACTGATTTCGCCAGGCCATACTCGGATTCCTTCGTCGGTTATTCTCATGGAATGAATCCTTGAACTATGCTTTGAGCCTCTCAATTTGAGAACCTCAATTGAACGAGATCGTGATGTGTCACTTATTTTCTCGTTATAAAGTACAATAACACCTGATGCTAAGAAGGCTTCGATGTCAAAAACACCAAATCCCTGTTCATGAGCTGGAATTTCGCTGGTAAGAAGGAGCGTACAACCAGTCCTTGTGATACTAGCAGCGAGCTTGAAGAATTCCTCACGAAGGATATCTCGACTTTTAAATTTATACGCTAGAATTGAAAGGGTGTCGAGAACAACACGTTTTGCATTCAATTTCTTCACATGATTGAGAATAATAGCCTCCAGTCCGGAAAGGTCAAAGCTGGGATACTCTCCAATAGTTACTGGAGCTACTTCCTTAGATGGTGACAGGTCTACTATTGAAATCTTCTTTTCCTTCTCAAGCTTCTCGAGGTCCATTCCAAATCGAATCATGTTCCTTTTAATGAGGTGAGGAGGCTCTTCGAGTGTTACTAATACGCCAGCTTCATTATAATCAGTTGCACCCTTATAGATGAACTGAGTTGCAAGAATGCTCTTTCCTGTCCCAGCTTTTCCAGCGACAAGTATTGTATCACCTCTGGGAAAGCCGCCCTCAATTAGTTCATCGAGGCCGGGAATTCCAGTCTTTACTCGTTCTATTGTAGTGTCGCTCATTCTGACTCATCCTTCTTTTTCGTCAATACTTTAGCACCAAGAACCATCTTCATCAGTAAGTCTGGTTCGGGAATACCGGTTACTGACACTCCACCTATCATTACTGTTGGAAGAGCAAAGATACCATACTCTTCGGCGGCTTCTGGATTCTCGCTGACGTTAATCACTTTCAACGTAAATACGTCAGAGCCAAAGTTTTCAATTGTTTCTCTTATTACTTCCTCTGCTCGTGGACAAAATGCGCAAGAGTCAGACTTGAAGAAAACGACCTCGATTGTTTCAGAGTCGTCCTCTTCTATCGATGCCTTGCGTGTCTTTTTGTCCGACAAATGGAAGCACTCCTAGGTTTGAGAAACGGCAAGGTTCAAAGAAATGCTAGTCACTTGAATGTTTTGAGGGTGTTGGCGAATGCTCTTTTTCAGCGGCTATTATTACCTGGGTAATATCAGTACTTCAATAGACGCTTGATTCTTGTTGCTGCTTTTCCTATTGGTCGTGAATGATATCTAACATCACGAGGCATGACAGCAGCCAAAATGAGTGCCTGCTTTCCAGTAGTCCCAATCTTCTTGAAGACTGCTTTCCCATGAGTGCACCGAAGACTAATATCACGAATATCACCAAGCATCAATTCTTTCCTAACTCGCTCAGCTGAGTCAGAGATAAAACCAGAGACTGCCGCAACAACATCTCGATCTGCACCGGAAGAAACTGCTGAGGCAATTGAGAACCCATCGTCTCTGACAAGAGCGGCGAGTGTAAATCCACCCTCCTTATTCATTTGCTCGAGAATCTTTGGAAGAACACTATAGTCAGGACGACTCATCCTAATTATCTCCATTTAACCAACGGTCTACCATCGAGTTATTCGTTTCCCTAATAAACAATGTGAGATTGAATTGACGACAGTAGAAATTTAAATGCACTCGACTTCTGGACATGAGTACGGAGTAAGAGTGCGATGCCTGCTGAGTACCGCTACAAGATTGTCATGTTAGGAGACGGTGCTGTAGGCAAAACAGCTATGACAACTCGATTTACCCAGAACTTCTTTGATACAGACTACAAACGCACTATCGGGAGTGACTTTGCTGTTAAAAGACTTCAACTAGATGATATTAATGCGCATGTGACTCTGCAAATATGGGATCTTGCAGGTCAGCCAAGATTCGAGTCTGTGCGTCAAGGATTCTATAGAGGTGCGCGAGGTGGTCTCTTGCTATATGATGTGACTCGAAGACGGACATTCATTAATATAGAAAACTGGAAAGAAGAAGCTTTCAGGAGTCTACAAAAAGAGATACCTTTGGTCGTAGTAGCAAACAAGGTAGACCTGAAAGATAGTCGAGTTGTCGCTACAGAAGAGGGAGAAGAGTACGCCAAGAATAACAGTTTCATGTATGTTGAGTCTAGTGCATTAACTGGAGAAAATGTCGAAGAGGCATATGCCAATCTTTGTAGGATAATGATTGAAGAATCTAAAGACATCAGCGAAATGACATCAACATAGCAATCGTTATGCTTTCCTGGCGGTTCCTTTCAATAGACCTAATTCACGTTTGCATTGCCAAACTAGATAGAAGACCTTCTTTGTTGCTAAGGTTTCTTCATTATAATTCGCACAGAGGTCTTCAAACCTCTTGATTAGTCCATCTCTTGTTTCAAGACTTAATGTAGACTTAATTTCCTCCAAAAGTGCTTCAAATGGAGCTATGGTGGCTGCAAGATCAGTCACCTCCCAACGTATGATAGCACCAGTACCATCAGCAGTCAGGAAAGAGGATGTATTGGGATACCACTCAATCCCATCAATTTCACCCATGGTTCTAGCTTCGCCCTGAATAGCTAGTTTCTCAGTATCCCAGAGATAGATTGTTTTATCGCTAGAACCAGAAGCAAGGTACTTACCATCCTCACTAAAGGAGATTGCTCGAACCTCGGTGATATGGCCTCGAAGTATGTGGTCTGCTTTCATCGGTTTCCCAGATGAGTCCCAGAGAATCGTGCTAAGATCGGAGGAGCAGGATGCTAGACGAGACCCATCAGGAGAGAAACGGACTTGTTGCACAGCAGCACTGTGTTCACTGTGACGATGAATCATTTTACCAGAGTTTGAATCCCACTCACAAATATTGGCATCAACAGATCCTGAAACAATTCGATCACCTTTTGGATCCCAGTCACAGGCTACGACATAGAAACCGTGTCCCTTCAAATGGAGAATCCGTGAATGATTTTCAACATCCCAGATCATCAGGGTAGTATCACCACTTCCAGACACTAGCTTGTTGCCATCGGGTGAAAAAGCCAATGCAAGAACAGGATATTCATGACCTTCTAAAGTGGCAATACAATCTCCAGTTCTGATATCCCAGAGTTTCACAACACGTTCAACACTTCCAGAGGCTACAATGTCACCTCTTGGACTAAAGGCTATAGAGGTGCAGAGAAACTCATCTTGCATCCGTTGCATCTCTTCACCATTATCAGCAGCAAATAGTCTAATACTGCGGTCCTGCATTGCGGCTGCAAACATACGTCCAACCTTGTTCATAACAAACCGGCGAGTGATCTCAGATCCATGCTCAGCCTGAGTCCTAAGTATGATTGGTTTCAGAAATATTGAGGTTTCTAGAGTATCCATTTCTGTCACACACACAGGACCATTTCAGATGGCTGAGCTTTTAGGCTGCGTAAAAGTCTTGTTGATATGTCATTTATTCAGAGTCCCTGCATCGTTTTAATTCAAGAAATTGATGTCACATCACAATAATCATTATCTATAGTCATAATGGCCATCAACAGGAGGACAACTATTGGCTAGGAAAACTGAGCGTTCAATTGATTCAGCCTTGGGAGGAAGTGAAACAGTCGACCGTTTGAAAAAAGCAATGAAGGGAATCATGAAAAAACCCAATGATATTGTAAACAAGATGTTGGCTAATTTAACTAGTATTCAGGCTTGTAAGGATGCTGCACTTACAGGGGATGATGACCTTAGAGTACTAGCTGTTTGCAGACTCGGGGAATTCGGTGATGCGGCTTTCGAAGCACTAGACATATCTCTGAACGATGAGAACCCTATGGTTCGTACAGTTGCTGCAGGAATGTTAGCATATACCGAAGACAAAGAGGCAATTGATATTCTCAAGCTATACCTAGTTGATAACAATGAAACTGTGAGAGATGCAATCAAATACTCACTAGGCTGGCTAGAGGAATATGCTACAGATAAGTACCATGGTACTAGAATTCCCGAGAAATGGGAGAATCCAGGCGAGATACTTCTTGATACAGATGTCATACCATTAAAGACATCGGAAGATGTTGAGGTGACTAGTACCTACACAGCTGCTCCAGAAAGTCTTGAATTTGGAATGACTGTGGAGAATAATACCTTGGAACCAATTCATGAGGTGTCCATCAAGATTTTGTTGTATCCAAACGAGAGCCTTGAGCCACTAGAATCCTTAAGCCAAGTAATCGATACAATTGAACCGGGAGGGGGTGAAGCTCTAATCTTTGGTTTCAAAGTGACGAGTGAAATAGTTGAGGGCGAATTCGTCACATCAGTTCAGTTTATTGATTCAAAAGGCGAAGATATCGCAGCAATCTCTGGTAACATTTTTGTAAGGTCATTTTTCGAGCAGGTGCTTCCATTAGAAATGACTCCAGAGGAGTTGTTGAGTCTGAAGTCCGAAATGAAAGAGTGGAATAGAGAACACTCTTTGGCCATTGAAGCAGCAGAACTTTTTGATATTCTCAAAGACCTTTTCCAGGATTGGAATCTCCATACCGTTCAAACTGAGAGTACAGAGAGAGAGAACATGTTCATGGGTATTGTGTCAGGAGCAGCGACAGGAAGGATACATGATAACAAATTGGTTGTCACTCTCCCACTTGTTGGAAGACTCAATGATGACCTATCGAAGTTGAGGATTGACGTTCTCTCAGAGGATCCTGAAGCACTACACACAGTAGCAAGTGTGTTATTTGAGGCAATCCAGCGAAAGCTTGGTGTTATCGAGATTGACTAAGTTTGTGAATAGAAAAGTTAACGTGAAGATAGTCATCGACACTAAAACTAGAAATAAGAGTATCTGGAAGCTACAAGAATGATGGAACCAACAGGTTATGATGAAAAAGACTTGGAGAAGTGGAAAACGAAAGAGAGTTTTCAGTCACTAGAAAAGTTTGCTCTTAAGAGTGTGGGTAACAAGAAAGTCTACAAACTCCGAGAGCTCTTGTATAATTTTGATCCGATTCATTTGACTATGTATATGCTTGGAGTGTGCGGGAGGAAGATATTGGTGAAGATTGATACTTTTGATTTTCCAGATGGTGAACGGCGAGTTGGAATAGAGTTTGTTGAAATAATGAAAATGAATGAATGGTGATTTTCTCAAGTCAGTCTGACTTAAACAAAGAGGATTTTATTAAGTGAGTCCACCGGCTTCAAGAATCTTGATTGCCAGCTCAAGGAATGCTGCTTCGACATTAAGACCTGTCTTTGCAGAGGTTTCTAGAAATGAAGTGATGACACCCTGAGCAGCAATCCTATTCGCTAATTGTTGTCCCTCGTTAGTGGTCACAATTGTTTGAGCCATTACAGGATTGTCTTTGAACTGGTCACGAAGATCTGTTTTGTTTGCGATCAAAACAATGGGTATCTTCTTACCTGCATTCGTCCAACACTCTTCCACCCAATTCATGAGGTTATCAAAGGATTTTCTCTCAACTGTCGAATATACAGCTAATGCACCTTGTGCGCCTTTATAGAACGTAGAACGTACGCTTTTGAAGTGCTCCTGACCAGCTAAGTCCCAAATCTGAATACTCACGTCATGACCGCCTTCTAGTTGCATCTTCTTGACGGCGAAGTCTGCACCGATGGTGATCATATAGTTGGCCCTGAAGCCTTCTCCCATGTAAGTTCTACGGAGACTTGTCTTCCCGACGCTTCCATCTCCCATTAATACAACCTTGAACAATGCAGTGACCATAGTTTGTCACCTGAATGGTAGAGTGTCTTCTGGACACTAGCGCGGTATTTGATATTTCCGCTATTTGAGTCTATGCCGATTGAATCTCAATGGAAAATAGAATCCGAAACTATCAAGCAGGGGTTTACTTTCGGGAAACTGTCCCCCTCAGAGCTATACATTCGGACGGACTAAAGAATTCCATAAAACCCACAATCAATGGGGCTGTAATATACTGGCTTACAGTCCGGAGACCGCCCTCTGAACTGTGAGTAACGCCACTAAGAGGATGAAGACCTTGGGACGAACAGTCCGCACTTATAGAGATGCGGTTAGGATTGAGGAGGCACGATGGAAGGACTTCAGACGGACCCTTAGACCGTCCCAGAGAAACCGTTTCGACCGAATTTTCGACTGTGCAAGAGGATTTGCAGATGCAGGAACGATGATGGTGACACCACGTATCATTGAGGTCATCCTACTATCTGCAGTCTTAGAGATACTTGGAGAGCTCGATGAGATTCAGAGGAGGGTTCAGGTCTTGGAAGAAAAGATCGATAACAAGTGATGATGAATGAAGAAGACAGGATGGCTCTTGGACTGTAGCGTGGACCAGGAGAAGCAGGCACTGACCCTCTGGATCAAGAGCGAGGGGAAGACCAAGGGCTATACCTATCGTGGATTTCAGCCCTCTGTGTATGTCAGTACAGACCTGATGAGGAGTATGAATTGGAGTAAGAATGACATTCTGCATGCGGTCTTGGAACATCCCAAAGTAGTGCACACAGAGATTGTGAGGAAATATACCAGTGTCTATGATGCGGAGAGGTCTCCAGTTCTACAGGTGTTCACTACGCCAGATGCTCAGCGAGAAGTAGCAAGAGACCTCGAGAAACTGCCTGGAGCAACAGTGTTTCATGCTGACATTGACCCAGTCCACCAGTTCTTCATTGCCAAGGACATGTTCGCCTTTGGACGTGTTGAGTTTGAGCTGAGGGGGGATGAGATTGTTGATGTTGAATGTCTTGACGAGCGAGAAAACCCGAAGTATGAAATTCCTGAGCTCGAAGAACTGGGATTTGAGGTGTTTGTAGACACCGAGCAGATTTTTCCGCGAATGGAGGATGGGATACATCACATTGAGGTCTACTACAGAGGAGAAACAATCCGTATCGAGGACGAAGAGGAGAGGAGTATTCTCTACAGGTTTCAGAGAATAATCGATAAGATAGACCCAGATGTTATATTCACGAGAAGAGGGGATGAGAGTCTCTTTAGATATCTAAGCCTGCGTGCGAAGGTTAACGGGATGGAGCTGAAACTCTCACGAGATGACTCGCCACTAAAGGTAACATACCAGGAGCCTCAGTCGTTCTGGCAATACAACCGGATTGTGTTCAAATCTGGAACACAGGTCACATTGAACGGGAGAATCCATATTGACAGGGGAAAAACCGGCATGCACTTCTTCTCACCTGTGGGACTGGAGGGAGTAGTGGAGAGCTGCCGTCTTGCTTTGGGTCGACCACAGAGAGTTTCACGGATGACAATCGGTGGAGTGAACGCAGCTGTACAATATTATAATGCCTTCAAGATGGATATCCTCATACCTCCAGTCAAACGAAACCCTGAGTTTCTCAAGACACTGAATGAACTGGCATCAATCGATAGAGGGGGACTGATTCTCCAGCCACGACCAGACATCTATGAAAACGTTGCAGAGTGCGACTTCTCATCGATGTATCCTACGCTTATGGTCAACAAGAACATAAGTCCTGAAACCATCTGCACCCGAACGGACTGTCCCTATGGTAGAGAGCACTGTATCCAAGTTCCTGAGCTGAGTTTTAAGATCTGTACTCGGAAGAGGGGAATTGTTTCTGAGTCATTGAAGCTGCTTGTGAACAGACGGATGAAGTTCAAGGATTTGATAGAGGAGGGTCAAGATGCCAAGAAGTACGAGTTTGTTCAGAACACTCTGAAGGGGGTCCTAGTTTCATGCTTTGGCTATCTTGGCTTTAAAAACGCAAAATTCGGACGGGTTGAGGCTCACACTGCAGTTACTGCATTTGCAAGAGATGTCATGCTCAGGACCCAAGAGATTGGAGAAGAAATGGGGCTTGAGATGATTCATGGTATTGTGGACTCAGTCTGGCTTCAGGCTGAAGGAGAGGTGGAATACGACAACGTGGTTGAGTTCTGTGAGCGTGTGACCAAGGATGTTGAGATTCAGATGTCACCCAAGGGAGTCTACAGATGGATGGTCATTCCATCTTCTCGTCTACACCCCTCGATTGCCCCACTGAACCGGTACTATGGAGTCTACAGAAATGGAGGAATAAAAACGCGAGGGATTGAAACCCGTCGACGTGACACATGTCTCTATGTCGGAGATTGTCAGAAAGAGATGATCAAGACCCTTTCACGAGGTCGGGACAAGGCAGGGTTTCTCGAACAGATACCAAGCACATACATGGTATGTCAGGAGTACATCAATAGGCTCCATGATGACGATGTTGACCTTAGAGACCTGATTCTTAATTCCACACTCACAAGAAATCCCCATGAGTACCGCGCCACATCAAGGGCTGCAGTGGTTGCTCAGCAATTAGTCAAAGCCGGTCGAGAGCTACATGCGGGCCAAAAGGTTCGATATGTGATGACATCTGCGGATTCAGAAAACCCCATACGTAGAGTGTGCGCATTGGAGTTGTTCGATGAATCAACGAGATATGACCCTATTGCATATGCGAAACTCTGCGAACGTGCCTTTGAGAGTCTAGTACCTGCGCAGTATCTTAACTTGAGAAAAGAAACAGATCCTGAGCAGACAGTCCTCATCAAAAATATGTGACCTATTCGGTCACAGCATGAGCCTGCATCGCAATTCGGGGTCTCAATTCACGGACAGGGATTCCTGTTTCTTTTGAAACACGGAATACATCATCAGCTTCGGGCTTTATGCTTAGAATACTCCCATCAATGCTTCGAGAGACCTTTACACGAACCATGTATTCTGTACCGTCAATATCGAGACTACAAACAATGGTTTCACGGACAGCTTTGAGCCTTTGCCAAGTAGTATATCGAATTCCGATTGTCCCAAGGTTCCTAATCATGACATCAGCAATGCTCTTCAGACCAGCTTTGGCAGCAATTACTTTGACAACATAACAAGGGCGGTTCTTCTTGCCTATGGCGGGTATGATAGTCACATCATAAGCCAGACCCTCATCAAGAAGAGTATCAAACAAGGTACCAAGAGTTTCGCCATCAACATCATCGACATTAGTTTCAATGACTATCACGTCATCCTCGTTCCATCCATCGAGCACTTTTGGTGGCTCCTCAGTTTTAGCTGGTTTCTCTTTAGGAGGTTTTTCCTTGGTAGTTTTCTTTTCTTTCTTCTTAGGCTCTTCCTTGACAGGTTTGGTGACCTCATCTTCTGGAAGGACCGTTTCACCAATTACGATTGACATCATATTGGGGATCTTGCCAAGATCACGTACACCAAAGCCAAACCCCTGATTCTGTGCAACAAAATCCTCATGCGAATCCACAAATTTGTCCGTGATTGCAATAAGGATAGCTGCTCCTGTTGGTGTCAGAACTTCTGTTTTTGCATCTCCTTCATGGTATGGAACATCATTTGCAGTCAACATCTCAGCAACTGCAGGTACTGGGACTTCAAGAGGTCCATGCTCTGTTTCAATAGTTCCGCTACCTACTGCGACTGGAGTAGATAGAAATTCTGCTTCACCTAAAAGTCCAATTCTGTCAAGGAGATAAGCAGATCCTACAATATCTAGTATAGTATCAACAGTTCCAGTTTCGTGAAGATGAAGTTCTTCCACTGGTTTGTTATGAGCTCTACTCTCAGCCTCAAGAAGCTCATTTAGAGCTTTTTCAGCAATCTTCTTTCCGTCTTCTGATAACTCAACCTCTTCAGAAACTGAGTCAAGTACCTCCCTTATAGAAGTAGGAGAGAGCCGGATTCCAGTGTTTTGCGAAATCTCGATTTTGCGACCTGTTACTCCAGCATGAGAATGGGATACTATGTTTAAACGAAAAGAGGGGTCGTAGATAAGAAGACTGGCTGCAACAGGAAGCAAAGCATCATCTTCACCGATGAGATCTGTGAGAGCAGAGAGAAACATATCACCTGACGCGCCAGCAGTTGCCACGTCTATGAGCACGGTCTTCTTTGTCAAACAATGTATCCTCCTATTGATATACACCGAGTGGAACAAGCACAAGACTCAAACTTTTCATTCTTTTGAGTGTGAACCTCTTATCCATTAATGTTATTCCATTCTAATTGACCTAAATAAGATTATCAGCTTGTATCGATTTCAAGTGTTTCAAGTTATTGCGGTTCTTCTCCATTCTTCAAAGATGGCCATATACATACATTCTGATGGAGGAATCCACATCTCTGCTGAGTCAAATGATTTGTCAACAAAATCAACTGGAGCATTTCTAATTATTACTGCTGGAATTGACTCATCTGATTCGCCCATAACAGCAGTACAAGCAGATGCAAGATTATCTGCAATAGCTCTGCGTGTGATATGTAGTTCATTACCAAACAAGTCCTTTCTACCTCTATCATCAGCAACAGGATAGAATCCAGCAACACCAAGAGCCATTCCAACATTTCCCAATCTCAAGGGTTGTGTACGACTATCAATTACAATGATACCTACCTCCTTCCCAAGGCGACTTCTAATCTCATTACGCAGTCTTTCTGCACTCGCACGAGGATTGGTTGGAAGCAGTGACGCATGACCTGGTGGTACGTTAGATTTGTCAACTCCTGCATTGGCCATCAAGGTGTTGTTCTTGATCGTAAGAACCACGTGTGGAATGCCTCCCAAGATTTCGTCAGCCTCTCTGATAATGAGCTCAGCCACTTCAGGAAGTATATCGTACTGATGCGCCAATTCCTCAGCCTGCTCTGATGGTGTCACATCAGATAATGCCACAACCCTACCCTCAGTTGTCCCGAGAGGGGTTTCAGCAATGGCGAGGATATCATCGTCCTCTAATTCAAGCCCTGCATCTTCGATTCCTTTCAAGATTACATCAAGGAGGCTATCAGCTGGCGTAATTATCCGGGTTTTAATGGGAAGAATGTTCATTCTGGAAACCAAAAAGAGCTTATCAGTGACCACAAAATAAAGTCATCCATGTCCCTTCTTCTGAAGCTTTCGTCTCTCAGCCATGATACACTTATCACCCTTACGACCACCCATTGGATTTCGAGTTGTCCCCATTGAGTTCATACATCTGGCAGCCACTGCTGCGCCCATTGCTAAACCATCCTCGACAAAGAGAATGTCATGGGAAGAGGTCCATAATTCCCCGTTATTCAGCTTCAAATTATCAATGATTATCTTTGGTTTATCTCCAGTTATTATTGAACGGCCAGTTAGCCCTAATGATGTGTTGTCAAAGATGAGACCTTCTGCATCAACTAATAGGAGTAGTTTTTGTACGATTCGTGCTTGAATATGGTCTATCACAGTGAGTAGAGCATTAATTCCAGCCTCATTGATTATGACTTCTCCGATTTTTTCCAATTCGTTTAGCTTTGACCCATTTGTGCCAACATCAACACCAATCAACAGGACTCCTGAATCCTCTGCAGATTTTCCATTCACTGGGACTGTCCCAAATCGGGTGTCTGTTTGTTTGACCTTCTCAATTCTAATATGCTTTTCAATATCAATAATCCAGTTCTCTTCAATCTGAACACTTTTCGATTTTCTTGAATGCGGGATATCTAATACTGATCCATTCTTCAAAGGAACTAAACCAGAGAGGTGTACCAATGAGTCGGGTATTGCACCAGCCAATCCAGCAAAGGACCCGATTGTTTTAGCATAGGGGTAGCTATCATCTGTAATCCGACCAGCGAGAGTTGTGCCAAAATCAAGAGTCATTACAGGATTACGGAAATCAATGTCGGTGCTTTTTGCAGCACCTTTGATACCAGCAGTGACCAACTCACCCTCCATCTCATTAGCCACGATATCTGTTTCTGACGGTGGTAATGAACTTGCGACAGCACCATCAAAATAGACTTTCTTCAACCAAGTGAAGTCCTGTAAACTTGGTGGAAGATTCTCAGCAGTAAGAGAGGCAGTCATCTTACGGGGAGGAACACCAGCGCTTAAACATCCCTCAGCAAGAGCTCGAACAATCATTCCAACTTCTGAAGGATGAGCAAAGCCTGCAGTAACACCAGTGGATCTAACGACAAAATGAAGATCTCTAGCAATATCTAGTCGTACTCGGTCTAGTACTGTAATTAATATGTCTGCAATCATTTCCGATACAGATTCTCTAGTAAGGTTGACTCCGAAGATTGTCTTGCCAAATATGGTTTCTTCAGGTTTTGGGGGACGAACATCCCTTGTTAACCGAATTTCCTTATCTATCTCGAAAATTTCTGCAGTTTCAAGATTGGTGGATACAAGTATGCACTTAGTTGTTGTATTCCCCAGCTCTACTGATGCAACTGTGTAAAATGGTCCCTTCCGAAGAGAAGAAACTCCAATCGATCGAGGTCGATGAATTTTATCTTTCTTCAGCACTAAAACCACATCCTGATTATTTCAGTTTCCTGTAAGGATGAGTGTCAGGAGGTGTCACACCAAACTCTAGTTCTGAAGACTCAGCTGCAAAGATATCCCCCATTGCAATCACAGGAAACACATGATTAGCATTTTCAATGGGACCATAGAGCACAAAATCAGCCCCCATCATCTGCACAATGAGATTCGATGCAACATCAGCTGTGAAGAAGACTTCTCGATTAATCTTCTTGTACTTTCTTAACCATGTCCAAGATGATGGGGCATTATGAACTCCAGAACCAGTAGGCTGTCCGTAGATTGTTTTTGATACGAATGTAAAAGCTGCTGCAGATCCAGCACCAGCTCCAATTGCAGTCACAGCTGTGTCAATCAATGGTTTTGTAATGCCCAACTCTCTTGCAAGATCAATCAGACCCTTCTTGAGTGTCAGAACACCCTTCTCTAACACAGCCCTTCTGCCTGCGATGGACGGATTTTGAGGATTGAAAGCAAGAAGTATTGCACTTTCTGGTTGGACCTCTCCTAGAGCATCTAACTCCTCATCTGTTGCTGACACATTGAGGGAATTGTATATTGCACGATCAAGAAGGCCAGTTTCTTCTGCATGTCTTAAGCCTGTGATACGGACCAAAGGGTCTGTCGAGTCAATTAGAAAAGGTGCGTTAGAGAGGTCAGACACAAAATCAATGCAATGTACTTCTTCAATGCATGTTCAGACTCAGAAAAAATCTGAATAAGCGCAGGATTCCCGGTCAAAGCGGACATCTCATCTTGCGTCTGAATCAGAGATGTAGCACTCTCTTTGTCAAACACTCCCTTTTTCGAATCAGATACTATCTTGTGTCCACTATAGAAGATGGTTCCACCCAGAACAGTTGGTGTTTCCCCAGGATTGCCACCGATTTTAACTCCACCAATGGTGTGGATTACCTGTTCTTTCTCAAATACAAACACCTGTCTTATACCTCCCTTCCGAAAAGAATTGTACCAGTTTCATCATCTTGTACCTCTATCAAGACTGACGAGGGGTTCTCTGATACAATAGCACTTGTTTGTTGACTCGAAACTAAGGAACTCGTTGAATCCAGAATGACACTGTATTCTGGAAGGAGTATCACATCAGCCCTTGATGATAGTTTTGGAGTCTTTTTAGGTGCGATTTTAGATTCCACCCACATAGCTCCTTTCGAGTACTCACCAGGATTCGTTATACTTAGCTCTTTTGCTTTGGCACCTATTATTTCAGGATCATTAGTGTTTATCATGTCTATTAGTTCAATTTGATCTCTAAAATGATCTATACCTTCGAGTGGTATATTCTCTATGTATGGGATTGCACCTTCAGCATCGATTATCTTACGTGTTTCTGGGTCAACACCATTTTGATACAGGGCTCTTAGAGAGCGACCTGTTAGGTGACCTGGAACCTCAGGTCCTGATAGAATCAAGTATCGTATTTTTGGATTTGATATGATATTGATAATGACCCGTTCAATACCAATATTCTCTGTCTTACAGGTGCCAATTATTGCATACTCTGTATCCACACTAATCTTCTTGCCTAGTGTGCATATCGCGACACAATGAGTGCTATTTCCAACTTCAAAATCACCTGATATAGGAGGCCATTCACGATCACTGCTCATTGTCTTTCTTCACTCTCCTATTCGTTTGTAGGTGGTTCAAATAGAGGTCTATCAATATCTAAGGCAAAGTTTGCCTCAGCTATTGCTGATACTATTGCATTTCCAATTAGAGCAACAGATGTGAATACTTCCTTAGTGTGAATCATTGAACCATACATTATTGCGTCAGTGGCAAATAGCTGAGCTGCAACCGTTGATGCAACGAGTGCAGCATTCTGAATAGAATCAATATCGAGCCCAGATTGTTTGATGAATTTCCATGCTGAAGGAGCATTATGTGGTCCTAAACACGTGGGGAGTCCGAGTTCGGATTTTATTGCCAATGTCGTTCTATACTCAAGGCCATAACCAGCTCCAATGGGCATTGTTGCAGGGTCAATCAGAAATTTCTTGATTCCCATGGATTCAGAGAGCATAAGAGCATCTCTTATTGTTTCCATTCTTTCCGGTAATGTTGTGGCTCGTGGAGACCATCCCAACACCACAGCCATGTCAATGGAGCTGTTTTTCAATACCTCCTTCTCATTATCCTTCATCGATAGGTTGATTGAATTATAGATTGTTCTTGTGGAGAGCCCTGACTCGTCACAGTATTCGATGGCGCGAATACGAGCTTCAGCATTAGTCGATTCAAACATAAAGGGACCGTCAAAATTCTCAGATAACCATGACAAGTGATTTTCTATTGCTATAGGTGTTCGTCCATAGGCTTGGATGACAAGTGGATGACCTGTCTTTTCAACCATTGATAATCCTGTGTTAATCCATTCTTTTGCTGTGTTCTTATCGAAAATGCCTTCTCGCGTGTTTTCCATTATTGGTTGACCCTTGAAGAATAAACCTCCCACTAAAACAGTGGGATTTTCGCCAGGATGCCCTCCTATAGTA
>LRSL01000057.1 GCA_001563335.1 Candidatus Thorarchaeota archaeon SMTZ1-45
TATGACACTGAGGATGTAGAGATCTATTATGAATCGGACTATAGTTTTTCAATACCAGCAGGGAGTACAACCTATACCATGCCAGGACCATCAGTAAGAACAGGTTTTGTTAATGTCATAGCAAAAGGTATAGTTTCAAATCAAGTTACAGTTGCACTCTTTAGATGCTTGTCAGATGATCCAAAACCAGATCTCTATATTTTCAACCGGTGGGATGAATCTACATGGGGACCTGGAGTTTCTGGTGATGATATCGGATGGTCTAATCCAGATATCGCAGTCTACAATGGCGACACTCCAGTCACATTAGCGGGTGGTGTTTACCCAACTATTACCTATGCTGTTTCTATAATAGTTCATAATCAGGGAGATGCTAAAGCTATTGATACGACAGTTACTCTTTGGTACGCTGAAATAGGAGGAGGAGTTTCGTGGGATTACGCTGGAGATTTCACTATTCCAGAAATTCCTATTGATCAAGCAGGCTATGCGTGGATATATTGGACACCAGAATCAGATGGAGTATATTGTCTCAAAGTGGAGATAAGTAATGAGAGAGATAGAAATCTCAACAACAATGTTGGCGCTCTCGCTGTTACTGTAATGGAGTATTCATCACCTGCAAAAACAGACTTCTATATAGGAAATCCGACAGATACGGACGATTATGTCTTCATATGTGTGAGACAACAAGGCAACCATTCAGATGTCTGGAATGCTACAGTAATGCATTATTTCTCACAAGTAATTAAGAGCCATGAAAATGTAACAATTTCATTGCAGGTAGATCCAGGACCAAGCTTTGAGGGAAATGAGTCGCGTTTCTTTGTTGCAGACATCTATGTGAAATGTCAACTCGTTGGGGGATTATCATTCATAGTGTCAAGAGTACAGCAACCTACAAGCACTAGTCCTGATCCGTTCATGATGGGGATAGTGTTGGGAATTGGAATAGGGATGACACTAACAGTTATTGTACTTGTTGGAGTCATGAAACGGAAAAAATAGAAGATCTAGGTTCATCAGTATCTGAGCCAGATTTTCAAGTTTAGCAAATCCATCATATAAGTCAAAACCATAGTAGGATTTTTAAGAAACATAATAGAAATTTTACAACAAATCGCGTCATTGGGAGGAACTTGCATATTGTCAACTAGTGAAGGAAAGAAATTCAATAAGAAGATGTTCGGAATAGATATTCTAATACGAATCATCATTTTTGCAATAGCCTATGTCTTGATATTCGTAATATGTCCAATGATACATGGGACAATAACACTAGAGTGTGTTGTCATTGTAATTATCATAGTCGTATTAATTACTGACCTAATTCCGGGCACTGGCAAGGGAGGTTGGTAGGTCCAAGATCTATCAATCGCAAATCTAAACACACGTACTTTCAATAATCCAAATTGTAGGAGAACAACTATACGTGGAGTTAGGATTGTTACAATTTTCTCATCAATGCATCAAACTGGGGTTTCAAGAATTGGAGATTCTCTTTCTCTGAAAGCGACCGAATCTGAGGAATAATCTCTCTTAGAAGTACTTCATCATTGTTCTGAAGCGCAATATCAGCCTTGAGCAGCAACACTTGTCCTAGTATCCCAGGCAAATTCTCAGAAAGTGCTTTGTCTTCTAAAATTGCAAGTGAAGGAGAAACTTCTTCACCTGGATGAGATGAATAGACTTCAGCTCTAGCTAGTTGATGCAAGAAAAAGAGCTCCATGAGATATGCAGACCCTTGTTTCTCAATGATTCTAAGTGCTTGTTCAATACTACCTAAAGCCTGCGGAAATTCACCTTGCTCTAATTCCAAAGCACCTGTGACATAATGAAGCCAAGCAAGTTGTTTTTCATCTCCAGATTTCATGATTGATTCTTGTATTGTATCAATAAGAGCTTGAGCCTCTGTGATTCTTTTCAATAGAATGAGTGACCATATTTGATTGAGGACTGCACGGTTAATCAGGTATGGCCTAGACTGTAGTTGGGTTTCAGCCATGCAACCCCATTCCAAACCTGATTCAGCATCACCTATTATGTTATAGTAGAGTGCAAGGAAATAAGAAGCATTTCCGGTTTCAAGACCTGATCTCTCTCGGAGATTGACAGCTTGTAAACCTCTTTTGATAGCAATATCATACTCACCTCTTATTGCATCCAGCATGCTTAGATTGTATAGGATATCTGCATAGAATGCAGGAAGTCCTAATGAGCTATCAACAATCCGATAAGCTTCCTCCAGTAATTCTCTTGATTGCTTCATATCTTGGTTCATTATGATATTTGCTTTCCATATCAATAAGTGTGCCATTCGGAGTCTATCGTCATACTTCTCTGCAATCTGTATTCCTCTCTCAGTACAAAGAAACCGTTCTTCCGTGTCGCCATCTGTAAGTGCACGATGTGACTGATAGTCATTCAATATGATCTCATAGAAACCAAAATCAGGATTACTATCGATAAGCTCATGGATTCTATCCATTGTTGACTCCTTGTATATTGTTGTGGGATAGTTTATCATATCAGCTTCAAACTTCATGAAATTCATTTCAAGAGCAATCCAGTCTTCCGGTTCTGTTGCCAATACAGCATCAGCTAGTTCATGAACTTTCTTTACATCTTCATACGTGCCCTGAAAAGCAGAAGTGATGAAGAGATTAGGACAAAGAATGAGATGCTCCTCGCCATATTTCTCTCTGATCATATCGATGAGGGGGTATTCTAATGCAAGAATGCAGTGATGGATCGCGAAATAGACAACCATTGTTGGTGGATCATCTTTGAGAACTAATTCGCCTAATTTGTGCACAAAATCATAGTAGTCCGATGACTCAGTCATGATATTCTCAAGTATTTCCTTGGTTTCTTCATCGATGAATGGGAAATACTGTGTAATAGTTCCCATTGGCTCCATCTTCGTGCTCCCTCTGATTATAGAAACTTAAGGTACACTTACGACTATTCTCTCAATAAATGGAAGCTCTACTGAGAAAAAAATCTTGTTCAAGGAGTTGATCGATTAATGCCCAATCTTACTAATCATTTCCTCAATCTTAATTCGACCTAGTCTTGGGAACTTCTTGACAGGATATGATAGCAGGACATCGACTGATTTTGAAAAGGGTGCATTCTTCGAAATTCTCGAGATTTGTTCAGCATCTCTGAAGTGCTCGGTCACGAATTTGGCGAACAAGACAGGCTCCATCGCAGAGTAGAAAGAAAACCAGTACTCATCAGGAAAGGTCTCGCGGAACCATCTGTCTATCTCTTCCATCTCTGAAGTCTGTTCATCATATTTTATCTTGAGATAGAACTCCGTGTTATTCCCTAGACTTAGGTTCCATCTTACTGCAAACCAGAAGGAATTACTGTCTAGCATCTCCTGAATAGCTCTGCTAACGCGTCTTGCTGTCGAACCTGATTCAGCTGAGATTTCACTTACTTGCATCCGGGCATCTTTCAATAGATATTTCAGAACTCGAAGATGCAACTTCTTGATGTCAAATTTCTCGCCGCGTTTAGTCAATGTTGTGTGTAATTCGATGTTGGTTACCGAGTCTAGTGTTCGAAGGAATGTTGCAAGATTTTGAAGTTCTTCAGTACCCACATACTCACAATGAATAAGGTATAATCTTCCAACACCAGTCACCTGTTGACCTACCTGAATAACCATTAAGTTGGAACCAATCAGTTCCATGAATTCTTCTTCATTTTCAGAACCATCTGTGGAAATTAAAGCTACTAGATAATCAGAGTTCATCATCGCTGGTCTCAAGATTATTGAGAATTCTTCAATGACACCTGTTTCAATAAGTCGGTCCAATCGTTTTCTAATTGCTGTTGCTGTTAAGCCAAGACTTTCAGCAATTGCTTGATATGATAATCTACAATTCTCATCAAGTGCAAGAAGAATTTGCTTGTCAATACGATCCAAGACATACACCTAGATTATGATTGTTCGGGGTTTTAGCATCTGCGAAGAAGCAGGTTAGTATCCGAGGATTTGTAAAACTATGGTGGAAGTAATGCGCTAAATAGATTATCTTTAGGAGTTTCTTGGATTACTTTTGACGCACAGTAGATGCAGCCACTCCCGATGATAGACAATTCAAAACCAAAGTTTCGAAGTTTCTGGAGATACTCCAGATGTTTAGAGAATTGGTCAATAATGTCTGAGGAGGCAGATTCTCCCATAGCGGCAGAATCGGGTAGAGAAAGTTCTACCTCAATAGAGCAGATGCCAGTGTCTTGCATGTCACGATCTAGCAAAATGCGAACCCAGGGAGTCTTATGTATCAAAATAGTACCTTCTGAGGAACTTGATGTTGCTCTGAGGTATTCATCTTTCAACTTGACAGTCATCATATATTTCACGAATATTGACATTCATGACTGATTATGAAATGGCCTACACCTGCAAGTTTGGAAAGGAGCTATTATCATGGTGGTAAGATTATAATTAGTCCGATACCTGTGCCAATGATTTTGCGAGTTTCTTTTTCGCTTCCAGGTCACTCAAGCGATTTATCATGATTCGTTGAGCTTGCGGAGATCCTGCACCATGCATAGATTCCGTTAAATATCCCACAGCTGCTCTTCCTAGAGTCAGATTCTCTATTAACCTCAACATCTTGACTCGGTCCATTGTAGAAACGCCCTCAGCTCCAACAAGATATTTCTCTATTATACTACGAGTTTCAGGATTGCTCAACTCTCGTGCACTTGGACATGTCACAAAAAGTCCTCCTGCAATATCCTGCAATAATCGAGAGATCTCATAGGGAAATCTAGTTACATTCTGCTTGCAGATATTTGCCAAGAGAAGGTCTACGAGATAATTACCAGCAGGTGTTTTGTGACCAGCAGCAGAGCATGCAATTCCACAGGAGTAGAGGGTTTCATTAAGATGAACCATCTCGGTGATTTTGTCACGGATATGAGATGCACCTTCGACACCGTTGTATTCAGCAATGGATGCTGCGGCACCCACCAATACATCTCCGACTCCAACCTTGCATCCACCATAGCTCTGTCTGTGGTATGCTGCGAAAGATTCAACGAGGCGTGAACAGAACTCGCTTTCACCGTTCATGAAGATTCGCTCGTTTGGTACAAAAACATCATCAAAGACGATCAGACACTCTTGTCCACCATATACTGGATTTCCACAGTCCACATTTCCAGCTTCTGTTTCATCAAGTCGACGAAGGTCGCATGACTGGCGACCATAGTAATATGTGATGCCTTTTACATCTGCGGGAACTGCACAACAGATTGCATAATCTTTGTCTTCGTTCCTCATAGCCAATGTTGGCATTATCAGATGCTCGTGAGAATTGACAGCTCCTGTCTGGTGAGCCTTAGCTCCCCTTATCACAACACCATCATCCCTACGTTCAGTCACATGAACAAAGACATCTGGGTCCTTTTGTTCTGAAGGTCTTTTACTTCGATCCCCCTTAGGATCAGTCATACATCCGTCTATGGTCCAATCTTCAGCCTCTGCTAGTTTGATATACTCTATGAACCTCTGATGGTAGTCTGTCTTAAACTTCTGATCAATCTCATACGTTGTGAGAAAGACAGCATTAAGTGCATCCATACCCACGCATCTCTGAAAACATGTTCCAGAAACCTGACCAAGTACACGTTGCATTTTGACCTTATCTTGAAGGTCTTCTGTACTATTATGTAGATGGCAGAATCTGTTGATTGTATTTCCAGTTATGATGGACTTCGTAGTCATTAAAGCTGAATATTCAGGATTGTGAGCCAAGTCATAGGTGAGAGAGACTGAATTAATTGAAGCCCTAATGATTGGATGTTCTATTGGATTCTCAATCTTTTCTCCAAGTAAATAGATTCTGAGAGGTCCGCGTTTCTTGAGGCTCTCGATATATTCCGCACCAGTTTTCAGTACCATATCAGGTAGCTCCCTCTTTTGGAGTCGATTTTGGTAATAGTACAACTCTACTTATGAGCTATGTGCTAGTGATTAGCGGAACGTGTTGAATGTGCTATTTTTCACTTAGCAAGAAATGGGAAAAGAAAAGATGAATCAATCTATCAATTCAACCGAAACATAAATGGATATGAATTGAGGAATCTAGATTTCTTAGGATAAAGTGATTTCTATGGATGACATCGATAAAAGAATCATCTTAAAGCTTGATTCTGATTGCAGGATGACTTACCAAATGATGGCCAACAAGCTAGGTCTGTCATCCACTGCCATTAGGAAAAGACTCACGAAATTACTTGATTCAGGTATAATTGACCGCTTTATGACAACTCTCAGCCTTGAAATGATTGACTCTGATTTGATAATCGCTATTGTCCAAACAGATGGATCGGAATTTCAAGACGAATTTATTAGTGAGATGAGAAAGAACTCCTCAGTTGTACAAGTTTCCCACGTTGCTTGTGGAAAAGGTGGGCTTTACTCCGTCTTTGCAGTTACGAGTGGAGTACAAGCTCTATCTGATTTTGGATTGTTTTTAAGAACCCTAAAATCAGTGACAAATGTAGAGATTCATGTTCTTGTTTATCCCAGAGGCAAGAAAGTTGAATTAACAAATTTGCAACTTAGGGTACTGAAACACTTAGTTGACGATCCGCGCATGTCCATAGCGGATTTAGCAGAAATGACAGGGATGACCGCAAGAAGAGTTCGACGAGTTATAGATGAATTGCATGAAGGCAGTGGAATCGATTTCTCAGTATATTGGAATCTAGGAAAAGGAGGACTCACTGAAATCCTTCTGCGAATTGAATGGGATGAGAATATTTCAAATCACGAAAGTGTGACAGATTGGCTTAGGAAGGAATATCCACTTGAGTTCTGGACACCATTCATTAGTGCTACTTCTCCAATAATGTTTGCTCGATTCGTTGTAGATAAACTAGAAACTATCGAGTCCATAACAAAAGGAGTACGAAAAGCACCTTTTGTGAAATCGGTAACAATCCTAGTCTTCTTTTCAAATAATATGTTCGAATGGCCGGGAGTCAAAGAACTCAGACTTCGCCTTGAAGAAATCAAATAATGGAGTGGATTTTTGAAACCTTGCAGTCTCTCGAATGCGATAACAAAATAGTGTCGAATTTTAGGAACCAATTTTCCGACTCTATAAGTTGAGGTTAAGCTCGAGTAGTGTTCCTCACTCAGATATTATCCTCTCAATCGAATTGCTCATCAAGCCATCTATTGAGTGGATCAAGACTTCCTAATGGAAATTCAGCATGTTTTCCCCCAATAGCGACATGAAACATTTTGTTGGTAGAAGGAATCTCATCAAAGAGAGCACGACAGTTCTCAACTGAAAAAAGTTCATCATTATCACCCACACCTACAAAGATAGGCATGTTTGAAAGTTCTGGGAAGGTAAAGTCTCGAAGCTGTACAATTTTCATGAAACGATACGTATAGTTGAAGGTGAAGAGGGGATCATCAAGACCAACCATTCCTTCTCGGTAGTATCGTATCACAGGTTTCTTTGGATTGATAATAGTGCTGAAAAGTATCTTTAGTTTTTGAAGTGTAGACATGCTAGGATATGCAGTTGGTCTAGTAATTCTAGCCCCACTTAATAGCACAGCTCCATCTATGTTTTCAAGACAATTGTTCATCACGAATGTAGCTGACAGCACTCCAAGGCTATGACCTAAGATAACAACCTTGTCATGATATTGTTTGACGAACTGAATAGATTCGCATAGGTCTTTGATGAATCTCTCTATACTAGGATAATCACCCCTATTACCATCAGAGAGACCATGACCTCTTAAATCAAGACCATAGACTGTGAATCCTATTTCCGTTAAGGGAGTAGCAATTAACATGTATGGTCCACTATATGCGGTGATTCCATGGAAAATTAGAATTACAGATTCTTTTCTTTCATCTTCTATAGGTTCCCACTTCCTTAAGAAAAGGATTTGATTGTCAGAGGTAGTAATCAGATGATGAGGTTCTTTGAATTCATTCCGAAGTTTTGGAACATCAACCACCATAATATCACACTGAAATTGGAATGTGTTCTTGCTTAAAGTATTCTCTCTCAAAGACAATTATGATGCTAAGCTATTGCAAAAGTCATTTCCTGAATTCTTCCAGAATATCGATAACTTCACTATCAGGAACATCATACCATTTCTTGTAAGCATTGGCAACAGCAAAGATGAAACCTGACTCAATACGTGGACAAATGAGTACACTACCAGATCCTTTTACTAGATTAGCAGCACTTGATGATGCGGTTGGGACTGCAACGATTATGCTATTGGGTCTTAGACCTTTAACTGACTCAATGGCGGCCATCATCGTATATCCACTAGCAAGTCCATCATCTACAAGAATTACATCTTTTCCTGTAGGATCAACAATTCCCACAAGACCACGATAGTCTGCTTTCCGTTTTTCAATCTGCTCCTGAGTCTGTTTGACAACTGAGTCTATCTGGTGTTGGTTCAAACCAATAGATCTGACCAACCGTTCATTGAGCAGCAATGAACCCTGAGAGGTCAAAGCTCCAAATCCCGCCTCTGTGTTTCCTGGAACCTGTAACTTTCGTACGATTATTACATCCAACTCTGCAGCCAGAGTTTCTGCGATCTCAACTCCCACAGGTATACCTCCATTTGGTATTGCCAAAACAACAGGACGAGTTTCGAATCGATTGTCTTTCAATTTTTTAGCTAAGACTTGTCCTGCTTCGGTCCGATTCTCGTACGAGTACAATGGTTACTCCCCAGTTTGCTTGTTTGATGTACTCATTATACCCACATAAGGAGTACGAACACCTGTCTTGACGATGAGATGTTTTTGATACGACATAATATTTTATTCATAAGCTCTAAAAGGTGGTTTCTATTGCCATAGCGAAAAAATTGCCCTTCACAGTTGTTTCATTTTATGTTGTCATCTACCGCTAGTCATTAGTTCTTCCTTTTTTTCTACTCTGCTTGTTTTCATTATAGATGATATTTTTAGAAAAGTATCATCAATCATTAGTTCCTCATCTCTAGCAATAGTTGTTGGAGGACCTTGCTCAACATCAATACCGGGCACATAATCGAAAATCTCACTGAGTTTCGAGTTTAAGAGAGTGAATAGCTTGGATAATGGTAATTCCATTGGACATGCATCTTGACACTGTCCGCAACCGATGCATGAATCAGCAACGTGGGCAAGTCGTGTAAGAGGGAAAATTCCATTGGGAGGTATTTCACCACCTACTAAGAACTCTCTATTGGCTTCAAGCAAGCAAGTTTCACAATAGCAAATTGGGCATGCGTCTCGACAGCCAAAACATTTGATGCACTTCTTGAACTCACTTGTCCAATATTTGAATCGATTTGGAAAACTCAGTTCAAGCAGAGGTTTGAAATCATGTTCTCTCCACATTCTTGCACGTTCAAGCTCAGTCTTGTCTTTTCTTGCTCTTAATTCGATACTTGTCTTATTGGGAGTGTCAATCTTAATGTAACCATTATCTATTGCTTTCCTAAACAGCGATTGTCCTTTGTTAGAAGATACCTCGACAAATGTCCCAGCTTCTTCTAGCTCCTCTGTCCCCCATTTTCCAAAAGCGAGGTCTGCGAAAGTTGGTATGTTAAACTCACATCGACGACAATTTTCGCGGCGGCCTAAACCTTTCTTTTCAAGCTTCGCAAGATCCATTGATTTGACATTTCCATCTTCAAGAGTAATTGTAAGCATTCCATCATCAATATCTTCTTTTATGACAGCACTTGGGTCAACCTTGAACTCTTCAATATACATCTTTCTTGCAGTTGCTGGCGTTATGGTCCCAGTGCAATTCAGACCAATGAGAATCACATTGTCAATGTCAATCTGCTTCCTTTTTTGAAGCTCAATGATTGCTCTGATATCACAAGGCTTACCAACTATAGCCAATTTCATGTTTGCAGCTCCTTCAAGATACTCCTTCACAAATCGGGGAATATTTGGTAGTGAGCAATGAAGCGATCCTGCTGTATCTGTCAAATCCTCAGGATTAGTTATCAAAACAGAAACACCTGAAAACCGATCACCACTGTTGGATTTCACTGTGACAACACCATTAATCTCACCCGTTTCCAGGGCACACTTGAGTATGGATGTGACTGCTCCTCCTGAATCTGCTTTTTCTAGAATATCTGAATCAGATGAACGAGCTATGAACATTTCTGGATTCATTTTACCACCTCAATATTCACTGAACATACTTTATATTCTGGCATTCCGCATGATGGGTCAAGGACAGGATTTGTTATTTTATTAGCACATGATTCACTGAAATGAAATGGCAGAAAGACAAATCCTTTAGGAACATCATCTGTCAATCGAGCTTTTGCTTCAATCGATCCCCGCCTTGTACTTAGAGTGATTTTGCATCCATCTGTGATGTTCTTCGCAGCAGCATCCTTTGGATTAACTTGGCAGTAGTTAATTGGAACTTCAGCATCCAGCTTTGGCGTTCGACGACTCATAGTTCCTGTGTGATAATGAAATATACTTCTCCCTGTTGAAAGGATGTATGGATACGCTTTATCAGGCAATTCCGCTGGAGGTTTATACTCTATAACTTGTAGGTGTCCCAATCCATCAGGTGTGTTGAACTTCTCTGTGAAGAAAGTTGAAGTTCCTGGATGATCTTCAGATGGACAAGGCCATTGGATACCACCCAATGTGTTTTCAAGACGTTCATAGGTTATCCCTCTGTAAGGAGGTACAACTTTTCTTATCTCGTCGAGGATTTCACTTGGAGATGAGAAATCAAACTTGTCCTTGAAACCCATCCTATTTGCCACCTGGCAGACAACCCACCAGTCAGGTTTTGCATCACCCGGTGGTTCAACAAGCTTGTTGATTTTTTGTACTCGTCTATCAACATAAGCGTGAACACCTTCACGTTCCACCCACGTACTCACTGGAAGAACAATATCAGCCAATTGAGCAGTTTCAGTGAGATAGATATCTTGTACTATTAACAACTCCTTAGCCTCAAGAGATTCTCTCACTCTATCAACATCAGGAGCAGCCATCATTGGATTAGTACCAATTATCCACATGTACTTAGTTTGTTGAATCATCTTTGTGTAGGGCAAACCAGGCTCAGCAGGTAGATTTTCTACGCCCCAAAGTTCACCGAATTTAATGTGAGGTTCAGCTGGTGTACCAACCCTTTGGAATCCCGGATAAAATACATTGAGACAGCCCATATCACCGGTACCCTCACCGTTGATTTGACCACGTGTGGGACATAGACCCGTACCTGGTCTTCCATATTGCCCAATAATGAGAGCTAGAGTAGCTAGGGCCTTGATACCATCAGTACCAGTTGTGTGTTGATTGAGTCCTTGGTTGTAGATTACACAACATGTTTTAGCTTTAGCAAGCATACGAGCTGTCTTGTTCAAGTCTTTCAAAGACACACTAGATATTTTTGACATCTCTTGAAGATCAAGAGAAGTCAGGTGTTCACGAAGGGCTTCTATTCCTGTTGTCCGAGATTCTATGAATTCCTTATCTTCGAGCTCATTTTCAAGGATGATTTTCATCAAAGAGTTTAGAACAAGAACATCCGTCCCAGCTTCAAGTTGTAGATGGATATCTCCTAGTTCTCTTGCTGTAATTGTCTTTCTTGGATCCATTACGATTATTTTCGCACCCTTTGCCTTTGCCCGCATTGCCCTTTTTGCCATCAATGGGAATGTTTCTTTGAGATTGATACCTACAAGGAATATGCAGTCAGTCTTCTCAATATCCATTTGCGAGATTGGCATGACTCCAGATCCCACGGTTGGTCCAAGCCCTGCAGCAGTTGATGAGTGGCACAATCGTCCACAATACTCAACATTATTGGTCTTCATAACAACCCTTGTAAACTTCTGCTGGACATAGGCATCCTCGTTGGTATTTTTTCCTGAAGCAAGGAGACCAAACTCATTTGGTTCTGCTTCTTTCAACTTACTAGTAATGAGCTCGAATACTTCATCCCAGGTAGACTGAACAAGTTCCCCATTTTTCCTAATAAGAGGTGTCTTCAATCTGTCTTCAGAATATAGAAACTGATAGGCGTTCCTCCCTTTTGGACAATTTCCACCTTCGTTTATTGGATGTTCATTCTGAGGCTCTTGACCTATAATCTTTCCATCTTCTATCACTAGATAGATTCCACAACCGCAGCTGCAATAAGGACAGATTGTTTGCTTATACTCTATCATTCAACGACCTCCTATAGAATTGGGACCAAGCTCTTTGATCTCTTCTACAAAATCGTTAACTACCGTAGCGAACTTAATAGCCTCAGATGCAGAAACCCACTCCAACCTCAGTCTGTTAGGGGGAATTCCAATAGTTTCAAGAACTGTCTTTAGCATCATTACTCTCCGTCTTGTGTAAAGATTCCCAGACTTGTAGTGACAGTCTCCTGGATGACAGCCAGCTACAAGTACGCCATCCGCTCCAGACATGATTGCTTTGATTACAAATGTAGGATCTATACGACTTGAGCAATTTAGACGTAGAGCCTTTATGTTGGGAGAGTATTGGATACGACTTGTGCCAGTCAAATCTGCACCCGCATAACTGCACCAATTACAAAGAAAAGCAACAATTCTAGGTTCGAATGTTCCATTGGACATAAGTATCCCTCTGGATTACAATAATTGTGCTAGTATGAGCTTGATATAAATATTTTTTATCTGATTATAATATTATAACTTACAATTTGTAACTATCACTTAACCTCCCAAATAAGGCTACTAGGATTCACTGGAACTATTCAAATTCAAGATTAATAGAGAAAAAGGAGCGAAGAGCGGTAAAAGAATCCTTCCAAGACTGTTGCTTAAACTCGATCTGTTTCTCTTGCGACTCTTCCCATAATGTATAACTGCTTGGAGTCCAAATGGAGTTTCTTGGTGCTTTTAATGTCAGAATCAGAAAATCGCTTGCTCTATATTTCACAAGCAGACATCAATAGAATCAACATTTCCATAAGGGAGATAATCGAACAACTTGAAGTCGCATTTGCAGAAAAAGCAGAGGGACGAATTGAAATGCCACCAAAACCGGGAATCCATCCTGGCAATGGTGACAATTTCATTCACGCGATGCCTGCATACATTCCCGCGATGAAGTCTGCAGGAGTTAAATGGGTTAGTGGTTTCCCACAAAACCAAGAGAGAGGGTTGCCATACATTTCTGGTCTATTGATTCTGAATGATCCGGAAACAGGTTTACCAATCTCAGTGATGGACTGTGTGTGGATTACAGCTAAACGAACGGGTGCTGCAACTGCAATTGCTGCGAAACATCTGGCACATCCCGAGTCATCGGTCGTTGGTATTCTAGGCTGTGGTGTTCAGGGTCGGAGTAATATCGAAGCTCTATATGTCGACTTCCCTCTCAAACAAGTGATGGCATATGATATTGATCCTGAAGCTTCTGCTAAGTATGCAACAGAGATTGAAGAGCGTCATGGATTGGAAGTGATACGTGTCGACCATCCCAAGGATGCAGTGTCTGGATGCGACATTATAGTGACGGCAGGACCGATTCTGAAGACACCACATGCAACAATACAGGCGGGATGGATGGATGAGGGTGCCTTTGCCTCCCTAGTGGACTTTGATTCATATTGGCATCCTGATGCGATGAGGGAGTCTAACAAATTCTGTACCGATGATATACCACAACTCCGACATTACCAGGAAGTAGGTTACTTTCAAAATATTCCTCCAATTTATGCAGACCTGGGCGAGTTGGTCGCTGGACTCAAGTTGGGGAGAGAAACACCTGAGGAACGCACTATCGCATGCAACCTTGGACTAGCCATAGATGACATGGCTGTTGCACCATTACTGTATGAAAAAGCAATCGAGAAAGGAATTGGCACGTGCCTGCCATTGTAAACATCATATCAAACCAAAACTGTTAACACGGAATTATCTGAACTCCAGCTATTACAAAACCTCTTGAGTCACTCTCCACAAGTGACGAGCTGATCTCCCAAGATTTTAAACCAAAAGTGCGAATCCATAGCACATAACCCGTTTCATCAACTCTAAAAAGGGACATGTCTAAATCGCGAATAGTATAATGTGTATCTACGGTCCCAGCGAGTACAAAACCACCCTCTCGTGGATTTATGACTGAACAACTCCAGCAATCTAGGTAAAAGCCCCCATATGCTATAGGTTCCCAATTCTTGTCATGTAGACTGCGATTCCATAATAAGTCACCGTTCGTATCGACTTGCATTAGCAATGTTTCTCTTGGCAAATCCATGCAACCTCCTCCATAATCAGGTGGTTTTCTCATTGCGCCAGTGATAGCAAATTCACAGTTATTCAGCTCGACTAATGAGTATCCACGATTATTTGATGTTTGATTATCCACAAATCTCCAAAGCCGGTTGCCATTCAAATCTGTACGGACCAATATTACATCCATATCAGAACGTCCTTCAGCTTGAACAGAACCAGAAATGGCAAATCCTTCATCATTACATTCAACAAGCGATAACCCTACATCCTGTGATGCCATACCTTGGATTTTTTTCCAGATCTCAGTACCATCTTCATCTATACGAATTAATAGCACACTATCCATGGTCATGTTTCTAACCTCAATCATACCAGCCAAGGCAAAACCACCAGAAGTGCACTCAATGACTGAAAATCCCCATTCGTCCTTAGATTCACCATAGGTTTGCAGCCATATCTTCTCACCATTTGAGTCCGTGCGTAGAAGGAAAACATCTCGATTCCATCGGTTCGTGTTTGTGTCTAGAAATCGATTTGTACCAGCAATGACAAATCCACCGGTTCGTGATTCAATAATGGAGAAACCAAGCTCAGGGTTGAAACCATCGTAATATTGTGTCCATAACAGAGTTCCTCTGCTATCTAATCGAGTCAACAATAATGACCAAGTAGTTATGCCATCTTTTCGGTTGAGAGAAGGAGCTATCAGAGCTAGACCTCCATCACTGCACTCTACAACATCCACCCATCCGGCATTGGTGTCAGGTAAGCTTACTTCCATAGCTATGATATGGGAATAATTCCAGAGCTGATCACCGTTTTCGTTTGTTCTTATTATCAAAGAGTTGATGTTGTATTTATGATTAGTTTGCTGCAAGGGGGGTAAGTAGAACCACGTATAGCTCATAAGGGACATACCAGCCAGAGTAAGCACAACCATTCCAACAGCCAGAAATTGTGCTCTCTTCCTCCGGCTTCTGATGTTATCAGGGAGGGGAAATCTAAGGGGACGTCTGTTGGGACCTATCCTAGGTTTGGGACAGGGTTTGAAAGATGAAATTATCGACTTTATTAAACGATCTATGTGACCCATTCAAGCCTCCTCATTATTGCACCGAATAGATAGCCGCTAAGCTCTGAAGGTGGTAAGCTCCTCTTCAATGGAATCTCCCATTCAGATCCTAGTTGAGTCAGAGTCTCTTTGCACACCTGAATATCTGTACAAGAATCGCATTCTCCCTCATGGTCAAACCAGACTTGTATTCCTATTGTTGGTGAATAGAGGATGTATGCATCCATATTCTGTGCTGGACAAAACCCAACTGCAAATCCATATTGTCCACTCATTTTTCGCAGTTTGATTCTATTGATCGATGCTGTATGGTTGAGAAGATCTCGGATACGTCCTTCTGCTATCCTTTGAGCCTGACTGACAAACGGACGGGACACATCAAATTCCTTGGCTATTCTTGAAGGTCTTACCTTCTGCCTTCGTTTCAGCCAGATTAGCCCTTGCGTGGGAGTGGGATATCGAAGTGTTAGGTACATTCTAGATACTCCTAATCAGTGTGAAGTTAACTACTCTTTGACAATAGACTAATGTTTCATCGAACCTTTTAAATCAATCCTTTTTTGTGTAAATAGTTGCATTAAACCAATTAACTTAAATAAGAATGTAATATATTAGTTTGTTGTATTAATTTAGTTAACTCAATGAGTAATGGGAGATTTGAAGTTGAAAACCAAACTAATAGCTTTTTCTTGTTTCTGCATACTGATACTCAGTGTTCTTCCGCACCATGTAGTAGCTCAAACCGTTGAAGATATGCCACCAGCGAGGAACTCCTCACCAATAGCCTACGACAGTGAATCAGAACGCATTGTTTTGTTCGGCGGCTGGAAATCCGACTTCACTGCTGCAGACTATAATGACACTTGGTCATACCATCTGAACACTAACACATGGACAGAGATGTCGCCAGCAACTGTTCCACCTGCACGAGCTGGCCATGCATTAACCTACGACATAGAATCAGATAGAATAATCATGTTCAGTGGTCACAGAACTGGAGGAGGGGGCACACTCCAGAACTGGAATGATACATGGGCATATGATTTCAACACAGACACCTGGACCAATATGAATCCTACAACAATGCCTCCTCCAAGACTGATGGCATGGATGACATATGACAGCGAATCTGATATTTGCATTCTCTTCGGAGGCATATGTGATGGAGGTAACTTTTATGGAGATACTTGGGCCTATGACTACAATACAAACAACTGGACCAACATGAATCCCTCGAATGCACCATCGAATCGTGTAGCTGCAATGACATACGACTCAGAGTCGGACAAGATCATCCTCTATGGTGGAGGGGGGTATATCACCTGGCCAATCGTAATGTACACAGACACATGGGTATACGATTACAATACCAATACATGGTCTGAGATGAATCCTGCCGAGAATCCTACATCATCAAATTGTGACTTAGCATATGATGAAGAATCAGACAAGGTGATCATGTTTGGAGGCGCACTAGATTGGTATGAGGAGAATATAGTGTCTGAAACATGGGTATACGACTACAACACCAACACATGGGAGGAGAAGACGCCAAATCCAGAGCCTAGCCCAAGGGCCAGACAGTACATGACTTATGACCCTGAATCTGATAAGACAGTTTTGTACAGTGGTGGTCAGTTTGAGGCTCCTGAGTCCTACAATATAACCAATGACCTCTGGGCGTATGACTACAATACAGACAACTGGACAAAAATGATGCCTATAGAGCCCACTGAGCATACTGAGCCCATTGATCCCTTCATAATAGTCGTTGTAGTAACGGCGATTGCCATCATTACTGTTGTTGTAATTGTGATTGTACGTAAGATTCGGACCTAGGGAACAAGAAAAGTAGCAAAGGAAAATGGAAGGAGCTCGCTTCTTTAGTGGACTTTGATTCCTACTGTCACCCTAACGAATTAAGGGAGTCCGACAAATTTTGCATTGACGATGTTCCTCAACTCCGTCATTACCAAACAATGGGTTATTTTCAAGACATTCCTCCAATTCATGCAGATTTAGGGGAGCTGGTGGCGGGTCACAAACCTGGTCGAGTAACTTATGATGAACACACTATCACGTGCAATCTCGGACTAGCCATGGATGATATGGTTGTTGCTCCATTGGTATATCAAAGAGCACTTGAGATAGGAATTGGCACCTGGTTACAATTGTAGATTAAGACTGAAAAGAGAAAGAATGAAAGGAGTGTGACCGAAGCACTAAGTCGAGGAAGATTTCTCATTCTGCATATCCCATCATCTTGATCTTTGCAATCCTTTTCATTTCGAATAGAAATCTATTGTCAAACTAGAGTTTTGGTATTTCTATTGCTTTTTAAAGGAACCTTAAAAATCATGCCAAGTGATTATTCTAAATTAATCCAGTAATAATAATCGAGAAAGAAGCTGTCACTTAAAAATGAGGTCAAAACAATGGTTTATCGTATTAAGAATATAGAGCAATTCACAGATTTGTGGACGACCATCTATAATACCAAGGGTAGACCTGATTGGTCTCATATCCTACAGTATTATGATGAAGACATTTACTTTCGTGATTGTATTCAAGAAATACATGGTATGAGAGAATTCAAGGCAATGACTGAACGCCTGACCAACAGATCACAAGATTTGAAGATGAAGATAACAAACATTATGATGGAAGGTAAATTGTTGTTTTTCGAGTGGGAGATGACACTGAACTTCAGGCAAACGCGAACTTCAACTATATACGGACTTAGTAGAATCACCCTAAATGAGGAAGGGAAAATCATAGAGCAAAGAGACTACTACGACCTGTGGGGCGATGTTTTCGATAATATCCCAGGTATTTCCAAAGTGTACAGGAT
Source organism: Candidatus Thorarchaeota archaeon SMTZ1-45 (assembly GCA_001563335.1). Taxonomy (GTDB): domain Archaea; phylum Asgardarchaeota; class Thorarchaeia; order Thorarchaeales; family Thorarchaeaceae; genus SMTZ1-45. The sequence continues at coordinate 18,207 of LRSL01000057.1, forward strand.
GTTCATGAAGAAGTTATTCGGGTGACTGGTTTGAGTAAAATCAAGTATCTAAAACAATACAAGCTTTCCAACGTCTTTGCTATGATGCGTAATAACCGAAAAAAGCCAGAGGTATGTAATGATGATTTCAAAGGACGCTTGGTGATCATTACAGGTGCTACATCAGGAATCGGGTATCAAGTAGAATGCGATTACAAGATCGCAGATTTTGCAAGATTACCTGATGTACGCAAGGTTGGAAAGGAGCTTTTAGAATCTGACCTAGAAATCGATGTTCTTATCCATAATGCTGGTCTTTATTCAACGAAGAAGATATACACCGAAGATGGTAATGAGCTCGTGTTTCAAGTGAACTACCTTGGTTCTTTCATCCTGAATTACATGTTAAAGGATAAATTGAAGGCACAAGGAAAAACACGCATCATCCTTGTCAATTCAGAGGGTCATCGTTTTGCTGTGTTTGGTATAGGACTGTATGACCTCAAATATGAGAAGCGTCGACATTCTGGCTTGGGAAGCTATGGCGTTGCGAAAACTGGACAGCTTCTTTCGATAATAAAATTTGCAGAATATTTCGAGGATAGTGGCGTAACCATAAATGCTGTGCACCCTGGAGATGTCAAATCCAATATGGGCCTAAACAATGGTCGATTGTATCGTTTCTTTAAGACGAAAATTGTTAACCGAACCTTGAAATCACCTGAAAGATCAGCAACTGCGTTATACTATCATGGAGTTTCAAAAGAAGTCGAGGGAATAAGTGGGAAGTTCTTCAATCTTACAACCGAGGAAGAACCTGCACCTCCAGCACTGGATCGAGATGTAGCGGAGGAGCTCTGGCATAAAACAATAGAATTGGTGGGTCTAGAGTGAGCGAGAAAAGTCATCAAACGATTGTTGTTGGTGGGGGCATGTCAGGATTGACCGCTGCTGCTTATTTATCAAAAACAGGACATGACGTCCTTTTGCTAGAGAAGAACAAAGGATGCGGCGGACTCCTTAACTCATTTCAGCGAGAAGGATTCACATTTGATGCAGGTGCAAGATCAATCCTAAATGCGGGAATAATTCACCCGATGTTAAAAGAACTCGGAATTGAGCTTGAATTTCTTGATAGCCCCGTTTCAATAGGAATCGAGAATGATGTTATCAATCTTGATTCGAAAACTAGCTTGGATGACTATAAACGATTGCTAGAGAAATTGTATCCCGAAAGCATCAACGATATCGACAAGATCATCTCGAAAATTGAGGGAATTATGAAAGACATGGCGATTTTGTACGGTATTGATAATCCTAACTTTAGAGATATGAAGAATGACAGAGCTTATCTCAAAGAACTCCTTCCTTGGTTGGGAAAATTCATATTCGCCTTACGTCGAATGAACCGACAGAACGAACCTGTTGAATCTTTTTTGGAGAAACTGAGTTCAAATCAATCCCTAATCGATATCATTGCCCAGCATTTCTTCAAGAAGACACCGACCTTTTTCGCCTTGGGTTACTTCTATGCATATACTGATTACATATATCCAAGGGGAGGCACAGGCGAGTTACCAAAGGCAATCATGGAAAAAATCATTGAAAAGGATGGAAAAATCCAGACAGGTACCAAAATTGTAAAAGTCAATCTTTCTGAAAAAGAAGTGAAGGATAAGGATGGTAACTCGTATTCATTCGATTCTCTCATCTGGAGCGCGGATTTGAAGACACTATATAGAATATTAGACACCCGTGGTTTGGATGAGAAAATTACTCGAAAAATCTTCGAACAGAAGGAGCTTCTTCTTTCAAAACATGGTTGCGATTCTGTTTATTCAATGTTCATTGGTGTAGATATGCCCTTGGAAGCTTTTAGCTCTATTTCAAATGGACATTTCTTCTATACACCATCGAAAAAAGGCTTGGGAGAGTTACATTGGTCGGAACTCGATTCTTTAATCGAGAATTATGAAACTACATCTAGGGAACAAATTCTGCAGTGGTTGAACAAATATTGTCAATTAACGACATATGAGATTTCAATTCCTGCTTTTAGAAACCCCGCATTGGCTCCTGAGGGGAAAACGGGTTTGGTAATAAGCATGCTCTTTGAATACGATTTAATGAAAAAAGTCAAGGATGCCAATTGGTATGAAGAATTCCGTATCGAGATCGAAAACCGCATGTTGGATACCCTCTCGAATTCTATCTATCCAGGTTTGAAAGACAAGGTAATCTTTCAATCATCTTCAACCCCACTCAGTATTGAATCGGTAGCAGGAAGTTCAGAAGGGGCGATCGTGGGTTGGTCGTATAAATCACCCGTTCCCGTTGTAAACAATCTCCGAAAGATTTCTAGCTCAGTGAAGACGTCGATTCCAAATGTATACCAAGCAGGTCAATGGGCCTATAGTCCAGCGGGAATACCTACTGCAATCCTCACAGGCTGGTACGCTGCCAAAAATGCTATGAAGACCAAAAATGAAAAAAAATTGAAAAGAGAAAAGACGGAGGTGTGATGATCGCACCTCATACTCGTGAAAAAATAATCAGAAAAGCAATCAATGCAATAACAACCGACACCATGTAAACCCATTTTGCTTTCCCATTACTCTGTTTCTGTGCTCTGGCTGCTGCAGCAGCACCAGCACCAGCAGTACCGCCAATCCAAGCCATTCAATATCACCACCTAAGACTTCTGATAATTTACTGACCTAAATTGTGGATATTTATACGTGTGATTCTTGATGTTACGAAATTGGTCATGAAGAAGGAGCAAGTCAACAAAGATAGAACATCGAGATTCGTAAATGAGCTTTGGAACGAAAAGAGAAAGAATGGAAGGAGGTGCGACCAACGAACCTTTACTTGGACAATATTATTCTCGAGTCTTTGAGTCTTTCAAAAACTGTTCTAGTATGTCTTGTATCTCAAGCATGCTTGAGGTAGAATGGATGTAATCAAGATCAAGGTTTTCATGATTTCTGACGAAAATTCCAAGAGCATCCCTCAAGTCTTGCTCTCCTTGGAAGAGAATCTTATTTACGAATGTATCTTCAGCAGAACCAATCATGATTGTTGTACCAAACAGGTTTACTGGGATCGCTCTCTCAAGAGTGAGTCTATCAAATTCAGAATATACTCCTTGAATGTCTAAACGAAGTAGACTATCTCTGAAGAATAATGTACTGTGTGATTTTTCACGAAGGGCAGTTTGAATATCCTCGACTGAAGCCGCAAATCCTTTTGACTCTAGAAATTCAACAAAGGGGGGTATAGCATCCTCCTCAATCTGAAGTATGAAGTCAATATCGACCGTAGTTCGAGGAACACCATGATACATGACGGCGACTCCTCCAACCACTACATAGCTGATTTTATTTTCATCCAAGTAGGAACAGACAAGTTGCAGAATCTCAGGGAATTCTTCCATCTATCTATCACCAGCTATCCTCAACGCCAATGCTGAGAGTTTTAGTCCCATTGTGAGAGTTTCAAGACCTGTATAGCGTCTAGCTTCGATAGCAGTTCTCACTTGGTCAAGGTCTCTTCTACGCTTCACTTGTTCAGCAATAGTGTTTGTCATTCTCCTCGCACTACGACTATAACTATACTACTCATATATTCTACTATTCATATTTGGTGAAAAGAGAAAGGATGGAAGGAGTGCGACCAGCGCACCTTTGCGGGGTGTGTCTGACGCGGCTCGTTTGTTTGCAGCCGCGCCTTCATCCGCCGCCGGTCACTAGCTCCTTCCTGACTAACTCGCGACCCTCATCGTCAACAATGACCAAATGAGCGCCGCATGATAGTCAGCAGTCGTAACACCGAACCACCATCTCAATGAGGTTCAGTATTCCTTCAGGTATTTCGTCCGTCATGATTTACACCATTATCTTTTTACCATAGGCTCAGGGAGAGTGAGACCCTCGTGAGCCTTGTCCTCAAATATCTGCTTGGCTGCGACCATGAGGCTCTTCTCGATGCCTGCGATGTTGTTGTTTGTCGCAACGACCAGATTTGCTTTAGTAAGCATTCCTTTGTCATCTGACACATAGTTATGCATCAGTATTCCACGGGGAGCCTCAACAATACCCACGCCGTTTCCAGCCTTAGGTTCAACATCTGAAACCTTCACATCAGTGTCACAAATATCTGGATCATTCAGAAGTTTGGCAATCCATTCGAATGCTTGGACCGTTTCCACGATTCTCGCATAATGGTATGCAAATGTATGATGCGATGGTCTGCCAACAAGTTCCCGCATCTCTTTTAGCGCCGCGTCAGCTAGTGGAGTAGCCATCCTCTCATTAACATTACACCTTGCTAAAGTATTGGCTCTCCAGATACCTTCGGGATATCCTGCTGGTTTGTAGTACATGTGAGTTGCGTAGCTGTGCTTTGCTACATGTTCACCATAGTACTTTCTATAGTCCTTTGGTTCAAAGTCAGCGACGATCTCACCACCAGGCTCTTGAACTCGAACAGTGCCATCATAGATGTCAAGTGTACCTTTGTTTGAGAGACCTATGTAGTACGTCGGAGTAACCGCAACCTTCGTAATAACATCCAGATAGTCAGTAACAACCTTCTTCGCAAGGTCCACGGTGTTCAGAGTCAATTGCTGAATCTCCTCAAGGCGACCTAGAAAGAAGTCACGATCCTCCTCCTTCATAGAAGTGAGCATTCCACCAGGAATTGCAGTGGTGGGGTGGATTGCTTTTGCACCTACGGTCTTAATCAGTTCTTGACCAAACTCCATCATCTTGATTGCTTGAACAGCTACATCAGGTAGGTCTCGTAAGACAGCAGCAACATTCCTATCAGCAGGATTCGCAAAAGGTCCATAGACAAAGTCTGGAGCAGCAAGAGCATAGAAGTGGATGACATGTGAGGAGAACTGCTTCGCCTCAATCATCAGTCTTCGCAGTTTGACTGCTGTCGGAGTTGGAGTCACATCCCATGCAGCCTCCACAGCTTTTACTGAGGCAAGATGGTGTGGAATAGGACAGATGCCGCAGATTCTTGGAGCAATCCTTGGAGCTTCCTCCATTGGTCGACCCTCAAGGAACTTCTCAAAGAATCGAGTGGAGTTAACATTGAACTGTACATCTTTCACTTTTCCATCTTTTCCAAGTTTCAGTGTTAGAGACCCATGTCCTTCAAGTCGAGTGACTGGATCAATTCTGATTGTCTTACCTTCGGTCATGTTTTCTTGACCTCCTCGCGCTTGATTCGTATTTTCCCAAGGTAACTTGTAGGATAGTCGAACCTATAGAATGTGCCAAGTGGGTCTTTTACCTGTTCCTTTATTTCTTCAGGTGGAAGAGGAGCATATGTGCCAAGCATAGCCATGGAGTTGGCGCCATGATCCTGCATTATTGGAGGAGGTGGTCCAAAACAACCCCTGCAGGTAGCGCCTTTATTCACACACTGACCTTCACATAATCCCCAGGTTGATGAACCCACACAGATGTATCCCTGCTCGAGGAGACACCTGTCTGGGTCCGCAATCCCTTGATACGGGCGGAGAACTTTTTCAATTGGTGTTTCTTTCTTTTCACGGTCGCAATAGTGACATACAGTGTGTGGTGGGAGCTCGATTGGTTCTCCAGCCAATAGCTTGCTTACAGCTGTGAGAATTAACTTGGATGTGGGTGGACATCCAGGAAGGTAGATATCTATGTCAACATAGCTGTTGTTAGGTTTCACAACGGGAGCGATTCCGGGAAGATTTTCGCTTGGAACTTTGCCACCAGACACAGTAAAATTCTCACGAAACTTGACATCATAACACTCCTCTATGTCAGAAAAGTTTGCTAAGCCCGGAATTCCACCAAAACATGAACAAGAACCGAATGCAATTAAAACTTGACACTTCTCCCTCATTAGTTTGAGGAGATGAATGTCTTCTTCAGTCCGAGCCATTCCTTCATATAAACCGACAACTATCGACTTATCTTCATAGCTCTCAAGGTGGTGGAGCTTGAAGTCAGCGACTGCTTGCCAATATTTAATTTCAAGTGCAGGAAGAACTGTGGCTAAGTTTAGATGGATGTCGACTAGACTTTGGAAACATCCCCAACAAGAGCTTCCTTGGCCCATTGCAATAGAAACTGGATCCGCCATCTTTAGACCTCCTTTAACACAAAGACCATCTCGTGTTCCTCTTCACCTGTTATTTCAACAACGCCCCAACGGAGCATTCCCATGAGGTTCCACACAATGAGGTCTTTTTCATAGTTCGTAGTTTTAGCAATCTTCGAGATTGAAGCAGGTCCACCTTTGAGGACTTTTTCAATTGCTGATCGCTGCTCATGGATATCGCTCTTCTTTTGAGTGAAATAGCTGGAAAATAATCGACTCATTTCCATTCCCTCCCTATAGGACCAAGTTTTCGCACTTGTTCGGTGAGTGTTTTCACACCATCTGCAAAAATCTGTGCTTCAGAAGCACTTGCCCATTGGAGTCGAACTCGTCGTGGATCAATCCCTGCCTGCTCGATTGCAGTTTCCATAAGAGCCCACCTTGCACGAGCCTTGAGGTTACCGCTTGTGTAGTGACAGTCTCCTGGATGACAACCTGATACAAGGACTCCGTCAGCTCCCATATCAAGTGCTGCCAGAATGAATTCAGGACTTATGCGTCCAGTACAATTTACTCTAAGAATTCTTGCATTAGTTGGGTACTGTATACGGCTTGTACCTGCAAGATCAGCTCCTGCATACGAACACCAATTACAACAATAAGCCATTATCTTTGGTTCCCATTCTTCTTGCTTTGTTACAGTTTGAGTTACAGTCATGCTGAACCACCTCCTTCAGCTTCAGGTGTAGGACATAGAAATGCCTCCACCATTGTAAGAATTTGATCATCTGTTGAATGATACATCACAATTGCACTACTCGGACATGCTGCAGCACATGTTCCACAGCTATGACACTTTGCCTCCGTTACCATAGCAACAGGCGGGTCGTATTCTTCATTCATTGAGATTGCACCATAGGGACAAGCAGTTAGACAAGTATGGCATGAAGAGCATAATTCTGGGAGAACATGAGCAACTGTTGATTCAATTTCAACTTCGCCTTGTGCCATTAGTCCAACTGCCTTTGCGGCTGCACCACTGGCATCGATTACAGACTCAGATGCGTTCTTTGCCGCCTGAGCAGCACCAGCAATCATAACACCCGCAGTATGAGTTGTGAGTGGTGCTAGTTTGATATGTTCAGGATTGAAGAAACCGTCACCACTTCGAGTCAGACTGAACAGATGTGCAGTCTGTTCAACGTCGTCGGGTGGGATCATCGCAGTAGAGAGAACCACCATGTCCGGTTCAAACTCAAGGGGTTCTCCAGCGAGAACATCAAACCAATTAATCTTAATCTTTCCATTCTTGACAGTGACCTTGGGTTTGGAGTCTCTTGGAAACTTGCTATAGATGACGTGTTTTTGTCTAGCTAATCGATGAAGTTCCTCATGCCCAGATCCGTATGTTCGAATATCTTGGTATAAGACAAGAGCCTCATCCACACGGACTCGAAGGTCAGAGGCTGCTTTTGCAGTAGCAGAACAACAATGTCTTGAACAATGCTCATGACCTTTGACACCAGGTTCACGGGAACCTACACATCCAATGAACACAAGTTTCTTCACGGGTTTTCCAGTACTTGGAACTAGGAGTATGTCACTAGGTGGTAATTTTTGAAGTTCTGCCAAGGTAAGAATATCAGGAGACTCTCCATATCCATAATAACCATATGGTTTGAAAGGTTCGAACCCAGTTGTTAATATGACCGTTCCAACTTCCACTCTCTCCTCTTGTTCAGTTTCCAAGTTCTTGATTGTAACGCCAAAGTTCCCGATGTAACCTTCAAATGCAGACACCTTGCTATTGAGATGTACCTTGATTCGTTTGTTTCTCTTAATGGCTTTGACCAAGGGTACGATGACATCAACACCAGATTGATTCGATGGGAAAAGATGAGTCCAATTTACGACATTCCCACCCAACTCCGAAGTTTTTTCTACAAGAATGACATTAAATCCACGTTCAGCAATATCTAGCGAAGCTCTCAAACCAGCAATGCCTCCACCAACAACCAAAGTTGAAGGGAGAACATTTACTTTCTTGACAGGAAGGTGTTCCAATTTTGCAGCTCTTGCCACAGACATTCTCACGAGATCTTTAGCTTTCTCCGTAGCAAGTTCTGGTTCCCTCATATGACACCAAGATACATGCTCACGAAGATTCACCTGATCAAACAGATACCTATTCACACCAGCTTCTTCTACTACTCGTCTAAATGTAGGCTCGTGCATCCGAGGAGAGCAACTCGCAACAACTACACGATTGAGATTGCATTCCTCAATCTTCTCTCTTATGAGAACCTGTCCAGCATCTGAACACATAAACATCTCATCTGTAGAAAAGACGACTCCTGGTAATTTTAAAGCCATCTCTGCAACTTCTTTAACATCCACAGTACCAGCAATGTTATGCCCACAGTGGCAAACAAACACGCCGATTCTAGCTTCATTGTTTTTTAACATCTTCATTATCTCCTAGTGTGCCTTGAGAATTGGTTGAGGATTGATCTTAATTAGTGAAATTCCCAAAGAATCTTCATTGATTCCTAATGCAGGACCCAAGAACTGAGGAAGTGTAATGACTGGAATCTTTGGTTTGTCACCAGCCTCTTCTCCAAACTGAACTTGAGTCAATTGAATATCACAGAACACACAAGCAGTGACAATTCCATCTGCATTCTCAGCTCGAATATTCTCGATCTTGTCACGACCTATTGCATTCCCGACCTCTTCATCCATAGCTAGAAGAGGCCCACCACAGCATCTTGTTTTGCCATTGTAATCAACAGGGGTGCCACCTACTGCTTTAACAATTTGGTCAATAATAGTCGGATTTTCAGCATCATCAACCTGCACAATTTCTTCAGGTCGAGTAACATGGCAACCATAATGTGCTGCGAGACGAATGTTCTTGTATGGATTTACAACTGCTGATCTTATGGCATCGTACCCGATGTCTTCCCTGAAAATTTGGAGTAAATGCTTTACCTGTACCTTTCCTGTGTATTTCAGACCCTCCTCTTCCAAGATATCATTGACTTCCGTACGGAGTTCTTCATTTCTATCCAAATCATGTTTGACATGTTTTAGAGAGCCAGAACAAGCTCCACAAATGGCTAGAATGTCCAGGTCCATCTTTTCAGCAAGTGCTAGAATCCTACCGCTCATTGCAGCGAAAGCAACATGATTCACTGACTCAACATATTGGGCTCCGCAGCAATTGACATCTTTCAAAGTTGTTAAGCGGACTCCAAGTTTCTCCATAACTAGCTGGACTGCTTTCTCGTACGCAGGAAGTCTAACAGGCGTGGTGCATCCTGTGTAGAGTAAGAATTCCTTCATTTTGCTGCACCTCCACTAAAGTATCTCTTCTTGACCTTTTTGACGAACTCGTTGTTCCAACCTAAGTCAGTGTCAAGTCCCAAGTCATCGCGCTCATCCTCCTCAAAATCAGTATAGGCATCATTCAAAAGCCAACCATCCTCAAGTACTTTGTTGATTGTATTCTGGAAGACTGGAGGAATGTAGCCTTCACGAGCCGCTATCTCTCTAACAGCTGTGAATATCTCTGACAAGTCTACATCCTCTTGACATCGTTCCTCACAGAGCCTACAGGTCATGCATAGCCAAGGTAGATCGCTACTCAGAACCTCTTTTCTCTTACCGAGAAGAATTTTCTGTATTAGTTTTCGAGGTCGATAGCGTTCTGTCTTGCTTGCAACCATACATGATGCAGTACACATCCCACATTGGATGCATTGCATGATTCCTTCGCCGCCAGGTTCTTGGCTAATCTCTTTAGCAAAGGTTGAACTTGGTGCATGATTAATTGGAGGTTGTTCCTTAGTCTGTTGTGTCATTATTCACCACTTTCCTGTTCATTTTCCTTCATCAACTTTCGATAGTATGATCGTAGCTCTCATAGCCGCAGCACTTCCTGCTGACACTGAGTCAGGGATGTCCTTTGGCCCATCAGCACACCCGCAGACGAAGACACCGTCAATTGATGTGTCAACAGGTTTGGTCATGCTGTCTTCAACACAGACATAACCCTCCTCTGAGAGGTGCATGTTCAATTCCACAGCAATGTCCGCAAGACCATCTGGAGGTTGGACTCCTGGGCTAATCACAACCATGTCATGATCCACTTGCTGTAGAAAACCAGTTTCAGTATCTTCAAATCTCACAGAGAGCAAGTCTCTCTCCTTGTTATGTAGAACTTCTGCAACTCTTCCACGTACAAAGTTTACACCGAAACGAGTCCGAGCCATCTCATAGAACTCTTCAAACCCCTTTCCAAAGGCTCGGATATCTGCGTAGTAAACGGTGACCTCCGTATCTGGATTGTGCTCTTTTGCCATCACTGCGTTTTTGATTCCATACATACAACAAACACGGCTGCAGTAAGGCACACCTTTTTGGACGTCTCGTGCCCCTACGCATTGAATAAAACCAATACTATGGGGAACTTTGCCATCTGTGAGTCGTGTTAGATGACCATGAGTTGGTCCAGCAGCATTGATTAGCCGTTCGTACTCCATAGCATTAATGACGTTGGGTAGCCTACCATAACCAAGTTGTGGATACTCTTCGACATCAAAGAGCTTGTATCCAGTTGCCAGAACAATAGCTCCTACATGCAAATCAATTACCTGATCCTCCATGGAGTGATTTATTGCATCTCTAGTGCAAGCATCAACACAACGTTCACACTCACAACAAACTGAACAACCTAGACATCGCTCAGCCTCAGCTGCAGCAATGGCTTCATTGAAACCAAGCTCTACCTCTGTGAACTTACGCACCCTTGTTGTGACAGCTTGTTTTGGCATGGATGCTCTCTTTTCAATTGGTATCCCGGTCTTGTCAACTTCAAATGATTGCACTCGATGTAGATTATTCCCACGGCCCTCCCGGAGGTCTACACCACGAATATAACGGTCGATAGAGATAGCGGCCTGTTTACCATGGCCAACAGCCTTTACTACGGTAAGAGGCCCGAGGACAACATCGCCACCAGCGAATACTCCAGGCATATTGGTTTCTAGAGTGATTGGATCAGCTTTTACAGTTGCCCATTCAGAACAACTGAGTTCAGTTTGTACACCTTTTGGATCTGTTGATTGTCCAATGGCGATAATCATGTTATCAACAGCCATGGTGAACTCTGAGTTAGGTATTGGAACAGGGCGTCTTCGTCCTGAGTGGTCTGGTTCACCAAGACGCATCTTAACACATCTCAAGCCAATGATT
>LRSL01000058.1 GCA_001563335.1 Candidatus Thorarchaeota archaeon SMTZ1-45
AAAGCGTGAAATAGAAAACACTACTGTCCCTACTAAAGGTAGTACCTCAATAATGAACTCCCTTTGGTTAACACATTATGGCTATAAAATCCTTGAAGCTTTAGGAGTAGGATTACAACATTTTGGTACAGATATCGAAAAAGTGAAGATTAGCTTCGAGGATCTAGGATTCTCGTTAACGATTCGAGAAGTAGATTCACTGCAAAATTTGGATATTTCAGAAGCAGTCGAGGTTTCTTACAGCATGAGAAATTATGTTTACAATGAGATTGATAAAGCATACCTATAGAAAAATAGCTTTGTTACCTTCTTCGATACACTAAATTAGCCAATACCAAGATGTAACAAAGCCGGTGATGTGACATTTGGCCTCAATAAAACGTCGGCTTTATTTCAATGAACCAATAGTTCGTACAAAGGTCAATAGAGTTCGGTTTCCAAAAATATGTCCTGTATGTGGTAGCCCCGCCAATAAGACTACACGAATCTCTACTAACCCAGGACGAAAAGTGTGGCTTCGTCCAAACTTTGACCCTTACTTTAATCACTGGGGAAAAAACCAACTCGCAAATGCAGAGAGTAAGAGCTTCATTGTGGATGTGTGCGAAGATCATCTGGTGTCTGACAATGCTGAATTGAGAATGAGAGGACTCTCCTCCATCATCGCTTCTCTAGTCGCTGGTATTTCGATATTTGCCCTAATCTATGCAGGTGCTGATTATTGGGCTAGAAGACCAGTAAGTCCATGGGTTTATTCCTATGTTTTAATACTTGCACTCTCGTTGTCTTTTGCATACATTTCGTTCCGACCATCTGCATTAGAGGCATCATTCAGAATCATAGGTTTCGATTTCGAGTTGCAATATGTATGGTTTGCTTTGAGTAATCCTTCATACCGGGACCTGTTTCTGAAAGAGAATTCACATCATGCCGAACTTGTGACATGGATAGTCAAATTCTAATGTTAGGAGCTTCTCCTATCTCTATTTTCATAATAGTCACATACTCGAGAAAGGGCACTCGCAGCTTCATTGATGTTTCTAAAAACTGGAAGTCCATGCTCGACAAAGATCTTCCAAGCATCAGCCCTTTGGACAGGGTATGCCACCTCAGGAATAACAATTAGAACTGGTTTGTTTTCTGTTTCAACAACCTTCCTTCCTGCTTTTGCCATAACCTTCCAATATTCTATTAACACATCAGCTGCACCCATGATTGATGCTGCTTGATACATATTATGAACATCCGCTTCAATTATCAGTGAATCGAACATGGACTCTTCGCCAACAATACGGATTACTTCAGAAGTGGTTTGATCTTGGTAGTAATCAGCCGCAAGATCTACGGGATTCCCTAGACCCGTTCCTACATCAAGAATCAATGGATCAAGTCTTTTGATTGTTTCTTCAGATGTCCTTGGAACATTCAGTCCTTTTTCTATACAAAGGTCAGTAAGAATTACACTTGTTCCTCCACTGATTGCTACTAGTCCTATATTTCTCGTCCTGGGTTTTGGACTTAAGGAGAAAATGCTCAGAGTTGCAATCAAATCTTCAACAGTGTCAACAGTCAAAACATTTGCCTGGCGAAATACAGCTTTCCATATTTCTTTGCTACCTGCGAGTGCACCAGTATGCGACGCGGCAGCTCGAGAACCTTCAGTGGATCTCCCACCCTTAAGTACTACAAGTGGTTTTCTTTCAGCCAAATTGATCATCGAGTCTAAAATCTTCTTGCCGTTCTTCACGCCTTCTAAATATGCTCCAACAGCTTTTGTGTCAATATCAGTATGAAAGTAGTCAAGAAGTTCTTGAGGTGTAATGTCCACTTGGTTTCCAAAACTGAAAACCTTACTAAAACCTACACCAGATTCTACACCTGCAGTGTATGTGGTTATTGCAACTCCCCCGGATTGAGATAGGAATCCTACATTACCTGAGAGTCTCTTGATTGTTGGCATAAATGCAAACCCTATCTTTGGGTACATTAGACCCATACAGTTCGGTCCAAATGCTCTCATTCCTGTTTCATCAAGTATGCCACGGAGCTCTTCTTCCCGCTGTTTTCCTTCCTCAGTTCCTAGTTCAGAGAATCCACTGGTGAATATCGTGACTCCTTTTGCTCCTTGCCTATGACATTCCCTCAAAGCCTCTGGGACTGCCTTATACGGGACTCGAATTATTGCATAGTCGATTTTCTCTGGGATGTCTTCGACACTTGTTAATATCTTATGACCCAGGACTTCGCCTCCACTTCTTGAAACAAACCATACTCTGAGGTCATGTTCCCATTGCAGCATTGAGTGTGCCCAATAATATCCCATGCTTGGAGATACACCAACTATAGCTACCGATCTGATATTGAGGATGTCAGATATCGAAGGTTTCATTGTCTGGGTCATTTAGATATCTCCAGTGAGGGTCGAGGGAATCCGCCTCCGATTTAAGAATACCTGAAAGGCACCATATCACGAAAGATGTGAAAAATGATTGGTGAGGAGAATGCGTCGGTCGTTGTTGGGGATCGATGCATCATTACGCCAGCCTGCGGATACCAGCGCGACAACCAGAGACGGTTTCTCGAGGATAACCGACAATATTTCTCATGACCGACGCACATGTATATCAAACTCATAGTAGTTAATATAATATGTGCGTATATATTCATATAGCACTAAATTAGAAAACTGCGCGGTTACATGAACCAGCTTGTTAATATGATAAAACATCGGAGGGAGGATATGCGTCGCGCTCTTGTCTTATGCATTGCCTTTCTTCTTATAATGTACGCAAAGTTTGATGGCAACCAGCTTGTGACGCAGAGCACTGAAACTCATCTTCCCAGTCAAGATTATCTACCAGTTGAGAGGAATTGGTCAGCTAACATTATAGTTGTTGGATATAATCCCACCCTAATTGATGAGCTAATTCTTCTTCAAGGATTACCCACAGCTAGGTACTACACAACAGAAGATGTTGAAATCACTTACAATATCGACTATGAGATTTACTTCGCAGACAAAAGCTATGTTGATGACCTTCGTCAAGTGATGCTTGATAATTCAAACAATGGAACTGGAACAGGAACTAGGCTTGATGAAAGCGCACTCATCTATCAAAAAGCTCACTTAGATGAACCTCAAAGGATATTCTACCCAAGAGATGGTCGTGTTATTGATGGGTATGCTGTTGAAGATTGGCTGGAAGAGAATCCTTTTGTAGCTCCTCCCAGCCTAGGTTATACTCTCTACCTTGTGAACTTCTCTGAGTTTGATCGTGCGGATCACAGTCTCGAACACTGGTATGATTACCATCCAGAGGACCCAGACACCGGAGAAGAACAGGATTGGTTTCGCTTAGAATGGGATAATCCTCTCAATCCAGATGTTACAATGGACTATCCATTCTTTGGTGGACGGTATAACACCTATCTTGTCGACCCCAGCGCACACCATTGGTATCTGAAGTGGTGCAGGATTTGGTGGAGTGAAGAAATTGGTACAGATCGTGACTTTTGGACTCAAGACCTAGAGGACAAAGTAGGAACTCTGAACCTCTCAGCTCCAGCAGGTGTTGCTTCTCTCAATGTGTATTTGAGAGATTGTATTTGGGATCCAATAACACAACTCTTCTTCCCTTATCAACATCAGCCCGCAAGTTATGTCAACTCTGGAACTCTGAAAGCGCTCATTTTTTGTATGGATGTCGCAAATGGAACATCTGTTGAAAGTCTTGAATGGGTCACTGATGCGGACATGCAGAAAGCCCATCTTGAGGAGCTCTATCCATTCATTCAGTGGGATGTCGATGTTGAGTACCTCGATATCGACGAAGAAACTGTATGGAATAATTTGTTTTGGACCTATGCCACTGTGGAACCTGATGGGACTACAGTCGTAGATGGTGGTGCCATGTTTAGTGCGATCTATAATATCATGAAACCTCTGTTTGTTGCTGATGATGAGAACATCAATGTATTCGGAGTAGTATTCATCAAGAAACAAATGGAGATGCATGTGTATGGCCGTACCTATACAGGACTTGGCGGTAGTGGGCAAACAGTCATTTGGAAATCGTGGGAACGATACTATCGCCCTGATGGTGTGACACCAAAAGATGGGATATCCGCAGTGCAACTCCATGAAACTATGCATGCAATTGGATTTCATCACACTTGGCAGCAT
Organism: Candidatus Thorarchaeota archaeon SMTZ1-45; assembly: GCA_001563335.1. Taxonomy (GTDB): domain Archaea; phylum Asgardarchaeota; class Thorarchaeia; order Thorarchaeales; family Thorarchaeaceae; genus SMTZ1-45. The sequence goes on from LRSL01000058.1 coordinate 4,184, forward strand.
GAGTATTACTCAAGCGATTTCTCATGGGGTCCAATGGGTTACTTTGCGTACCATAATGGCACTTCCACATTTGATAAGAATTGGGTCCAAGGAACATACTTGGACCAAATGGAAGCTACTCTCTGGAATGAATTGCTTACTAGACCACAAACCGAGTATGATAGACCTGAAACTGAACTTGCTGAACAACTTGCAAATGGCGCTTTTAGTAGAGCACGAGATTTCTATAATGAGATGGAGTGGATGGCTGCATATGAAGCACTTATAGATGCAAGAGATTGGATAAAACGTGTGTATTCTTCGATAGAGGATGCAACACCTCCAGTAATCCATGCTTGGGGAACAATTCCTCACGAGATTGGTTCTGACGAGTTCCTCGTCTGGGCTCATGTGACTGATGAAAATTCTGGTCTGGAAAATGTGACACTCCATGTTCAGATTGATGAAGGAATCATCCAATCATTTCCAATGTCACTAGAAGGCGCGAATTGGACAGTTCAAGTGCCTGCATCTGGACCATACACAAATCTTTCAATATGGATCATAGCGTGGGATTGGGGCATGAACATGGCGAGAGGGAATACTATCTCTCAAGTACAAGCTCCTCTCGATTGGTTGTTTCCATTAACCGTCACAGTAAGCACAGCGGCCTTAGTTATTGTGATTGGAGTTTATGTGCTGCGGCAAAAGAGTAGATAATCGATCTCTCTCAATTGGTGAGAGAAATCATTCGCTGTCGAAATTTCGAAAGACTTGACGATTTCTATGTGCTACATCTATTCATATAGACCTAATCTACTAATCAACTAACCAGTCGACTTGGTCGAGTTCATACTCATCTAGGAGATTTTAGTATGAAATTAAAGAAGAACTTGAGTCTATTTTTGGTATTGACATCACTCATCTTGAGTTTTGGTGCGATTGGAGTAAATAACAACATACACCAATCAATTACTCCGAGTTCAGAACTGATTGATATTGGTGATGGTCAATATATTGAAGTGGGCCCAGATGAAGTTCTTGAAACTATTTCTCTCTCTGAAGTACCAACAAATCTCCAAGGTGAAGGTTCTCCATTAGTTATATCAGAGTATGGACAACGTACCAATCATTTCGATAACCTTGAGCTAGCATATTATCCCACAAATACGACAACAACGCAGATGGTTTCGGTACCGTTAGGTCCTCTATGGGAAGGTACTGACATGTTTGTCAATGTGAGTGACCTTCAAGAGAATCGGACATACCTGACGAATCCTGGTTTCGATTCAACAGCGGATTGGACGCTAGGTACTGATGATGTTGGCACCTATACAAATCCGATGTCTTCAACAATAACTGGCGGTTATGTCAGCTTCCAAATGGAAGGGGTTTTGTCAGGCGGTTACTATCGTCATGATCTTGGTGATAGACAATATGCTGAACAGACCATCAATACTAATCGTGGAGAAGTCACATGGGTCGGTGTATCACTCGACTACTGGGTCGATGATGCTTGGGGTGGTTTGCCCATAGGATTTTGGGAGCTTTATGCTCAAGTTGGCCATGATGATGATGTGGATAATCATCTATGGCACATGCAGTTCAGCGATGTCCTCGCACAAGTGACTTGGTACTCCACTGGATTAATCGAAGCTGATCCATCATTAATCACTTCTTCAAGTTTCATCCTCCAAATTGGTATGAGAACAACTCGATCATTCGGAAGCAATCCCCAACTCTACCCTGAGGTCAGAATGGATAATGTTAGGATTTTCATAAAATCACGTGTCCAACCAAGTCAAGTCAATTTGGAAATGAATGGACTGCCTGTTTCAAACATCACAGATGGGTTCAGTTGGCTATGGAGTTTAGGATCAGTTCAAGAATCAGCAGTCATTCCGTGGAGTGGAAGTGCAGTCAACGCTACTTTCAGTTGGACTCCTACTCCAGTTAATCCCAATCCTAACTTCGATATTCGTGTTACATTTTCTGTTGACATGACAGTCTATGCCCGAAAGGTAGGGCAATCCTCTCTATATGAGGCGGATGTACAAAGTTTTGGGACTCACTATTCTGTATCCAATTCTAGTCAGGTACAATGGCTAACCTACTACTATGTAGCAGTTCCAAATGGATATTCCAATTTCTTCTATTTCAATGCAAGCAAATCAGACACGCTTGTTATTGATATGGTTTCTCAACCTCGTTTTCCGAGTGTCAACTTTCCATATTGGTCAACTACTGCAACAACACTGAACATATCTGTTTACGAGGGTGTTGTTGGGACATACCAGAACGGATTTTGGAAGATTACTGGACATTCAGGAAATATTATCCAAGACCTGCGAATGTCAAGTGGAGCTGCTTGGGTTACAACTAATACTTATCAAGCAAATGACAATGTTCGTTTTAGAGCATATCTTGATTCAGTTTATGATGGAGCTACTGTATCATTCAAAGTATATGATACAATGGGTACACTCTGGGCTACGTTGAGCGCAGGAGTTTCGTCTGGAATCGCTGAAACAACTGATTTGACTCTTGATCCTTACTTGGCGGAGGTTGGAGGGTGGCAAGTTCAAGCATTTGTCAATGATTCTATCTCCGGATCTCCTGTTGAAAATATTGGATATTATTCACGATCTTTCTCGATTGAACATGGATCTGACATGTATATTGCATATCCAAGGCAATCCATTTTCACATGGGAAAGAAACCTTACATACGGCCAAGATATGCTACTTCAAATTGGCGTGAACGATTCTGATAACGGTTTCCTATTGCCAGGAGGTTCTGCGACTTATAACTGGACCACAGGAACACATCCTCTGAACGATATGGGTACAGGTGAATATAGTGTAGTCCTTAATACTGCAGATCTTGGACTTCCAGGTCGGTATGTGATAAGCCTAACTTGGAGTAAATCCTACTATGACTCACTTCAACGCTACTTTGTTATCAACGTCGTTGAGGAAACTACACTACAATCTGCAAGTGCTCCAGGAGTTCAGGTGCCCCGTGGTGACGATGCCTTACTAGAACTATTCTTTGCAGATTCAGAAGGCTCTGGGATTGATAACGCAGTTCTGTTTTGTAATTGGACTGATTCATCTTATTCTATAGATCCAGTAATTGGAGAACCTGGCAATTATTCTCTTTCGATAACCACGAATAATTCGAATCTTGGTACATATGCGATTGTTGTGACCGCCCAGAAAGACTACTATACTACATCACAAGTTCTTCTTTTCGTGGAGGTCCGCCAGATTTTCACATCTGTTTCTGTTTCACAGAGTATCCTCGCCTTACCCGTTGGATATGAAGAAACTATTACTCTGACGTATTGGGATACCGATCATGACCTCCCAATATCTGGTGCTGAGAGTTCAATATCGTGCAACTGGTCAGATTACACTGTCGTGGAGAGCTCCCCAGGCGAGTATGATATTACCTTTAGCTCTCTTGATTCAGACCCTATTCAAGATTACACAGTTGTTTTTGATGTAAGTCGTTTTGCGTACCAGAATCACACTTTTGACATTGGTATTAACATCATAACCCATCTGACATCATTCTCATTAGATAACCCTATAGAACCTACTCCATATACAGGTCAGATCACAATCTATGTTCTCTATTATGATATCACAACCTCTTCTGGGATTGTGGGAAGTGATGTCCTAATCTACGCAGAAGCTGCTGGTGTACCATCTCTCCAATTCACTGTAGTCAATGGAACAACACAAGGTCAATACATCATAAGAATTAGAGCAGATCAATGGGGTTCAATTGGCTGGAAGGATATCACCATCTTCGCAAATTGGACTGGATCACAACCAAAACACGACAATAAGGTACTCCAAGTACGAGCTAGGGTCGCAGGAAGTCCAACAGATTTGTATATTGGTACAAATCCAATTGCAACACCCTATGGAGAGAATATAACATTCTCTGTTGTATACTGGGATGTTAGTAATAGCACTGGAGTTTCAAATAGTACAGGTGCTTACCCATTCAATGTTTTCTTGTTTGTAGAAGTTAAAACACCCGGTCAAACCTTAACACAAGACCTAATGGTAATTACTGAACTAGGAAATGGTGAATACCAGATTACCTTTGATACAGACTATCTAAGTGGTTTAATTGGATGCCAGCTTCGGATTTATGCAAATTGGACTAGCGGCCAGCTTCCTTTGTATGAAAACAGAACACTAGCAATCATAGTGTATACTCGGTATCGACAGACAAGTGTTCTATGGAATCCCTTGCCAACTACGCCATATGGTGATAGTGTAAATCTGACATTTTCTTACATGGATGTACTATCAGGTATGCGAATCCCTGATGATGCAAAATTGAACTATCAAGTCCAAGAGGCAGGACTTGTCTTGAGTGCGATTTACTTGAGTGGTAGTCAACAGTTTGTACTCACACTTGATACAACATGGTGGAATAATGTTGGCACATTCACATTTCATCTAGATGTTACATGGTCAGGATCTCCATTCTATCAAAACAGAACTAACATCCCGATTTCAATTACAATTCGCAATAGATACACTACTCTTGAACACGGTCCCTATACTTCAATTCAATATGGTAACAATTTAACACTCATCTTCACATATAGAGACCTCGATGGACAATCATTGTTGAACACTGGATCACTTACGCTTGATCCATCACTACTGGGTTATTATAGTGTAGTGAATAATTTTGATGGAACATATAAGGTAACACTCAATACGACTGCATTTCCATCTCTCGGTATTTTTACAGTAAATGTCACTATTACATATACAGGTTTCAATTACTGCTATGATGCAAACGATTTCTTCTATCTGACGCTAATTCAAAGAAGAACACAATTGACTAGCGAAACTCCAGACCTAGCTATATTTCTAGAAGAAGCGGTGATAATAGTATCATATATTGATGATAATACATATGCAGCAATTCTTGGTGCGACAGTAACCGCGACCTGCATGAATGCAACACTTCAGCTTGGAGTCAACTATTGGGTCGATGCTCTTCCAAGTGGGGACTATCGAATCAGAATCTCAACACTTGCTCTTGGTAACTTTGGTCAATATACTATCACTATTTCTGCTAGTAAGGCTGGATCACCATTTTATAGAAGCAGAGTGCTAGATGTTTCAATTGATGTCGTTAGAAGGTATGCGACTATTTCAGTTACTCGTTCCCCATTGACTACACCGTTCCTTGAGAATGTTGAATTCCAAGTGACCGCAATCGATGATGTCAACGGTACCAGAATACCTCTTTCTAAGTCAGTACTCATTATAACACATGGAGGAGGCACACTCATACTAGATTCTGAGTACACACTCACAGGTCAGAATGGCTTCTATCTGATATCCTTCAACTCGACACTACTGACTTCTCAATTAGAAGATGCCTATCCAATCAACATCCTCTTCTATTGGGGTGACTCAGCGCCTTATTATGAAAATTCAACCGCTTCTACTGAAGTCACAATTTCAACAAGATTCACTCAAGCATCGGTCCTATCAACTCCTCCTGCATATTACTTCTTCAATATCAGTACTCTAATCTATTATAGCGATTATCTGACTGGAAATGGGATTCCTGGAGCCGATATCTCGGTTGATTGTGCTAACTCTACAAGTTTCACAAATTGGATAGTTGATCAAGGAGATGGAACATATCAGATTCTTGTTGATACAACGACACTCACTGGACTAGGGAAGTATTTCTTTACTGTGAATTTGACTTGGTATGGAACTCCATTCTACACAAATGTGACTAACTTGAATTTTGCAGTGGTAGTCAATTCTGTATCTACTACACTTAGCTTTACACTTCCACAGGGAGTAACCTATTACTTGGGTGATGATATTCATGCGAATATCACCTTTACCGCAATTGAGTTTGGTGTTGGGATTTCAGGTGCAAATGTCACAAGTAATTGGAATATCACCTATCCAACAATCGCCACAATCACCGAGATAGATATTGGCGTTTATGAAATGATTATCCAGACTTCAGGAATGGATGCTGGCCTATATTCGTTTTCAATTTCTGCTTCAAAATATCTACATCAAAATCAATCCATACTGGCTGATATCCTATTGGCTGCGATACCTGTTCAGATAGAACTCTTTTTCAATCCAACAAATCCACTTTGGGGTAATGCTATTGATTTTCAAGCAAATGTCACTGATGCAAGAAATGGGAATCCAATTTCTGGAGCATTCGTCAATCTTACAATATCCTCAATAACCGTGAATATGACACCAGGTGCACCAGGAATATACACTTGCACTATACAGAGTTGGCAGATAGGCGCAGGAGAGCACACGATTCGAGTGGTTTCGGTTCTTCTTAATTATGAGAGTAGACAAAGAGATTTCCAAATACGTATTGATAAGATCTCATCAAAGATTTCAGGCTCCCTTGATCCGCTTACTACTGTTAATGGATTAGCAGTCACAATAGAAGTGGATTATCTTGACTACGCAAACAGTTCTGTAATCGAAGATGGTCTTGTTACCTATAGCTGGATTGGTGGTTCAGGCCAGATTGTTTGGTCTGTCATTGATGACAAATATGTAGTGCAGTTTGTTGTTTCAGGAGTTCCAGTAGGGACTCACCAAATCCTCATTCAAGCATCATCTGATAACTACAAGAGTATAAGCATGCAACTAACAATTGAGATTACTGAACTTTCCACAAGTCTGATTGCTATCTCCGAATTCATTGTTACAGTAAACTATCGGGACATAGCAAACATTACAGTATATCTTAACAACACTGATCTGAATACACCAGTGACTGGAGCATTACTATCATACGGAGTAGGACCATTAGTAGGTAATCTCTCCGAACTAGGAGTTGCTGGTTATTACAGTGCTCTAGTAGACACCTCTGGTTTGAGCGTTCAAGAATGGACTGTTATAATTTCAAGCGACAAAGCAGGATATACTCCTTCATCAATCCAATTCACTTTGACAGTGGAAGTGGTTGACACTGAAATTATAATTGTAACTCCAGCCACAGTAAGTGGTTACTACGGTGAAGAGGTCACATTTGTCTTTGTTTTCAGTGACACTCATGCTGATGAAGGAATACCTGGAGCAATTACAAACTATACTCTGGAACAATTCAGAGGGTCTCTCATTGATTATGGTAATGGTACATATTCTCTTACATTGAATACATCACTTGTACGGGCGGGAAGTGTACCTCATGACATAACTATCTCATTTAGAAAAGATAACTACAGATTTGCATCTGGTCTTGTGAAGCTTCTCGTGAATCCAATTCGAACCCAGATTATTGGAAACTCAGAAGCAGAGTTTCCTGTTTATGATGACTATACTATGTTATTCAATTTCTGGGATGATTTGAATGAAAGGTGGATAGTAGATGGGTCAGCAACAGCATACTGGGAATTTGGAACTGTTCAATTAACTAATCTTCTTAACGGTTCCTATGCTTTCGGTCCTACTGAAACGAACTTAACTACACCATTACAAGATAGAACAACGCCCTATGAAATCAGAGTTTCAATATCTAGAGGTAACTATTCTCTTGGGCAAATCCAGGTCTTTTTGTCAATACGTGAGATTGCTACTGAATTAGTTGCATCTGTACTTCCTACTCCAATCTATGTAGGTAGCCTTTTCCTGATTAATGTCACATTCTTTGACTTAGATCATTCTGAAGCGATCTCTGGTGCAGAAATTTCGATCGTATCAAGAAGCAATCTCGCAACTTCAAGTATAATTCGAGAAACAGATTTTGATATCGATCATGGGAATGGAACTTACACTCTTGCATTCCGAGCTCCAGATTTAGCATATTACAGTTTGCAAATAATCCTTAGCAAGGTTGATTATCAAACTGCAATAGCTGAATTCGATATCTATCCCGAATTAACTCCAGAGCAAGAAGCACTTGTAATGGGATTCCAATGGAGTACAATACTCATCCTCCTTCTAGCAGCTCTGGGTGCTTTGTATTTCAGAGTATTATCAATTCCAAAGCTACTGCGAATCATAAGACGGATGATTAGAACTCTAGAAAGAGGTAATATTCCAAAACCAGCAGATGTGCCTCAAAGAAGACAAATGATACTCTCTATGATGAACGAGGATTTGAAACCGGTTGGGCTCCAGAAATATGTTGATGATGTAAGTCTCTCAACAGTTGATGTAACAGTGATGGATGTTGAGAAACTGTTAGATGATTTAGCAGTAGTAGTTGGTCTTACACCAGAAGACATCGATACGTTACGTCAAGACCTTGATAAGATGAGACCAAGTGAAAGAGCAGGTTTCATCAATGAAGTGCTACGACAAGAACGTTCACGTCGCGCACGAGAACTCACTGAAGCTGAGAGAATCTCAGAAATTGGTGTTCCTGAACCAGAGGCTGAGGAACGCTTGTCTGAGGAAGAATTGGCTCATTTGAAAGTACGGTTACTGAATATGGGCATTGAAGAAACCGAAGCTGACCTCATGATAGAACAAGCCCGAAACTTGTCGAAGGCGGAAATAGAAGCACTTCTTAAAGAGATTGGAGGGATGGAAGAATGAAATTCAGACAGAAGCTACCAATATTGATGTTTGTCACATTCCTAATGGTCTTTAATACAATAGTAATGATTTCAAATCCACAAACATCATTGAACCCGCTGACGTCAGAATTGCCTTCAAAAACTCAAGATGTAAGATCGACGAATCCCTTGTTTGAACCTCACTCAAGCTATCTAAATTCTGAACAAGGTTGGACCATGTGGTCTGGGGTTTCCTCTGGGCTACCTGCGCAAGAGTTTGGTAATAGAAGCGATGTATTTGTTGATAATCAAATGCGGTATTTCGAAACCAATAGCAGCACAAGTAACACCTCTATTTCTATACCAATGGAAACAGGCTGGGAAGGTCACGAATTATTTGTAGAAATCACAGATTTGACTGAAAACAGAACATGGGTTCAAGATCCTGACATGGAGAACAGTCCCTCGAGTTGGACATTAAATCAAGTGAGCCTTGGAGGTGGTGCTGCTCCTTCCGCTTCTTGGGTTAATAATGGCCATGGAGCTGGTGATGATTGTGTTGAATTCGAAATCGCAGAAGGTGGTGACCCCTATTTTGAGGAACGCGCGTGGGCTGAACAGACATTCTCGGTGAATCGTGGTGATGTAGTGTGGGCTGGGTTCAGGCTCGATTATTGGATTGAATCCGACTGGGGCGCTGATGGTTTTGTTGCGATCTTTGTTTCAATAGAAACAAACGATTATACCCAACGAGTATGGCAGAAGTCCTTTTCTGATGTGGATCAGGAGCAGATCTGGTATGATAGTGGATTGATTGTTCTATCTGACTTATCCATCTTCGATTTGTCTGATGGTGTAACAATCACAGTAGGTCTCTATAGCCAACAAACAGTCAACTACAGTCCTGACCTAAATCCATATGCTCGGGTTGACAATGTAGAGCTATATCTTCAGACAAAGGCAAATCCAAGTGACCTCAACCTGAAGATGAATGGACTTGATGTAGATGATTATGATATTGGGGGAACTTCTGTGCCAGGGTTAGGTAACATCACTCAAATCCCGATACCGACTTGGACAACGAGTCCTGTTGACGTGTCCTTTTCTTGGACTCCAATCCCCTCTACACCTAATCCAGACCGCGATATTTGGGTTGATTTCAACGTTGAAACCAATCTCTATGCAAGAGGTCCATCGACCACACTTACAACACAAGATCCAAACTCATATGGAGAGATTTTCGAAGCTGTCAATGCTTCAGTGATTGAGTACTTAACATGGTTCTTCGCTGATATTCCTGATGGCTATGATAATAGATACTACTTCAATATCTCACTGCCTGAAAATCGCGATGTATCCTATGTTGCATCACCATTACTTACCAATGTGAATATTTCATCATGGGATGAAGGACATGGACCTGAATGGTACGCAAATATTACAGCATATCCGTATCCTGATAAATGGGGGTATTGGCTCATCAAAAGTAAAGGCGCAAACATGATCACTGATCTTTTAATGACCAGTCCCACAATTGGTACTTCTGCAAGAAGTATTGATCTTAGAGCATCCGATTCAGCATATTTCTCTGTGGATGTCGGTGCTCAATTTGCAGGCGTTGCGGTGAATATCACACTGTTTTCACCATCCGGAGCCAATTGGTATTCAGAAATAGTTACAGTCAATAGCACAGGTTATGCTAACTCAGTAGAACTAACCTTTGGCACTAATGCCACCGCAGGAGAATGGCTTGTTCAAGCATTCTGTAATAATAGCATTAGCGGATCAAATTGGAACAAGACCGGATTCTTCCATCGAACATTCAATATTATACATGCTTCAACATCCACGTTATTGAACCCCGCAGATGCAATTTCAACTTGGATAACTAATGTAACATACCCTGATCTCTTCTTGGTGAGAATACGTATCAATGATTCCGATATTTCAGGAGTGACTGTTTCTGGTGGACAGATGAGTTATAACTGGACTACTGGAACACAGTATTTTGGAGAGGCTGGGAACGGAGAATATCTAATTACACTTGATTCAGGTGATTTACCTCAGAAGGGTCAATATATGCTGAATATAGAATGGACACATCCCCATTTCGACACAATCCAAGAAGAACTTACTATCAATCTCAATTTTGATGGGGCTCTTGTTCTTGAAGCTCCAGATTCTCCTGGTTTGTCAATCCCTTCAGGATATAATGGATCTTTCAGAATAGGATTTGAGGATTATCTCGGGACACCCATTGACACTGGAAGTGTCGATTGCAACTGGTCCAGCTACTATAGTGTTACACCTGTAACTGGATCGCCTGGTAGTTACCTATTCTGGCTAAATACAACATTTATGGATATGGGCGAATATGTTGTTGAAGTTACAGGAACTGCGCCATTCATATTGCCTCAGAGATATCTCCTCTATGTTGAGGTTCGGGAACTATACACAAAGGTAACGTATTTGCAAAATGTTGTGAATATACCCGTTGGAGAATCTCGTTCACTAACATTCACATGGACTGATGCAGACCATAACACTCCTCTAACTGGCTTTAATGACTCAATTCTCTGTGATTGGACCGGATCATATAGCATTATTGAAACAACACCAGGAACGTATAGCCTGACCATTTTCACAACAGATCTAACTCCTCTCGGGACCACTTCTGTAACTATAACTTTCTCAGGTTCAATGATGCAAAATCATACTATTTCCATCCAAGTTATAGTCAGGTCTCATACCACATTGTTCACCCTTGACGAACCAGTTCCTCAGACATCCTATGGAGTTGATGCCTTCATACTCGTCTACTATCTCGATACTGATCTAGGTACTGGTATTGACAATAGTTCAGGCTATGTTCACATCTTGGTAACGACTCCTGAAATTCCTATCCTGAGTTACACGGTCACAGATTTGGGATCAGGGCATTATAATATAACTGTACCAACTGGACAATGGTCCACAATTGGATGGAAAAGCTTTGCAATCCAGATTAGCTGGACTGGTTCAGTCCAAAAACTACAATCTAAATCGTTGAATACATCCTTTAGATTAATTGGTACTCAAACTGATTTGTATCTTGAAACTGCACCGGTTGCCACTTATTATTTGGATAACTTCACTTTCTCCGCAGTATTTTATGATGTAGTTAATTCTACTTACATATCAAATGCTTCTGGTGCTGTATCAATATCCTACACACCAATTGGAATCAATCCAGTCACAGGTGATGATTTCTTCCTAGAAATCATCATAGATGGTCCAACTGTGTACTATATGTTCCACCTGAACAGTACCCGTCTTGAAGGGATTGGCATGTTTGAGGTCGAACTAGGATTTCTATGGAAGAGTGGAGTTCTCCCGCTATATGAGAATCAAACTATCAATGTATTCCTAATGGTACTCGAACGTCCAACTTATGTTGACTATACTCAAGTACCTCCAACAGCCTATGGCGAAGATGCAAACCTAGTCTTTTCCTATTTAGATTCTATTCGAACAGAAAGAATTCCTGATTCTCCATCATTAAGCATTGACATTAATGAAGGTGGCATATCTTGGTCATACTCCTATGATTCAGTTTCTAAAGAATTCACAATTACAATTGACACTTCCTCTCTTGGTGGAATAGGTCAGATAACACTTCACCTCAACCTGACCTGGATCGGCACACCCTTCTATGCGGATGTGCCAAATCAACAGTTTATTGTAATTGTGTTATTGAGAAGCTCTCAATTAACTCATCTGCCATTTACTCCTGGTCAGTGGGGGAACAATGTCACAATCGAGTTTGTCTATACGGATCTCATATCTGGAAGTACGACTGGAATGGTTGGCACCCTAACCTTGGATATTGACGAGTCTTACTATTCAGTGACTCCTGGCATTGATGGGCATTATACTGTCATTCTCAATTCTTCAATACTTGGAGTGCCAGGACTCTATTATATCAATGCAAGTATAGTCTATGGAGGAGCCAATTATGTGAGTGATGCATTCGAGTATTTTGCATTCACTGTCCTCGAAAGGTCAACACAAATGGGATATGAGAGTCCGGATAATGCACCTTATCTAACGAATCTAACATTTATCGTCACATATAGTGACGATTCTACTGGATCTGGAATTACTGGTGCCACAGTACAAGTCACGAGTGATCCACTCACATTAGTACTCGGAGTCGACTATTGGGTTACTGATAATGGTCTTGGTGAATATCTCATTGAAGTTGACACATCCGCGTTGGGTCCACCAGCAACCTATCAATTGAATGTAACAGTGTCTTATTCTGGAGCACCATATTACCTTACTTCTCAGAGAACATTATCAGCAATGGTTGTTGAGCGTCCAACTCAAATTCGAATCATTAAAACTCCAGGCAACACACCGTTTCTTGAGAATGTTACATTCAGTTTTGTCTTTGAAGATTTCCTAGACAAGTCTTTCATTACCATAGACAAGAGTCACATTACTTTGAGTCACGGAGTTTTACATACTCTGATAACCTCAAGCGAATATAGTCTGGTGAATCTTGGATCACACTATAGAATTAGCTTCAACTCAACAGTATTAGACCCACTTGGTCTCGTATCGAGTCATAGCATACAGCTCTCAATCGATTGGACTTCTGGATCACCATATTACGCAGATAGGAATACATCAACTCAAGCGACAACGACATATCGTCCAACAGTCATTTTGTTCCCACTGGTTGAGGAAACTCCTTACTTCGATAACATTACGATAAATCTGGAATTCAAGGACTATCTTACAGGGATTGGTATAGATGGTGCTTCAGTGGTATTATCAACTTACAATTGGTCTGGTCCAGCATATCATCTCATTAGATTTGGTAATGGCGTCTATCAACTCGTTGTGAATACCACTGTATTTGGTTCAACCGGAACAGTCTATTTCAACGTTTCATTCACATGGAGTGGAGTTCCATTCTACTCAAATCGAGAGGCCATAAATGTCAGAGCACAGATAAGATCAGTTCAGACATCGTTAATAGCTGAAGCACCCCCAGCTGGTTCTACAGCTATCGGTGTTCCAATCGTGGTCACTTTGACACTTCTTGATTTTGATCATGATACTTATCTTGAAGGAGCAACAATAGATTGCGACTGGACAGATATAACCGGGAATTCATTTGGATGGGTTGAGGAAAGTGGTGGGACTTACTCAATCACTCTGGAAACTCTTGGTCTCGTTGCTCAACAATATGTCTTCATAGTTACTGCATCAAAAGCATTCTATCAGACTGCTCAAGCTCAAGTCACTGTCCAACCAGGAGCACAGTTGGTTGAGATTGTACTCACACGAACAACCTATTATGCTGATTGGGGTGAAATTCTAAATATCAGCTTCTGGATCCAAGAACCATTTTACATGACATATGTCGAAGGTTTCAATGCAAGTCTTCTGTGGGATGGTGAACTCTATTACTTCATTGATGTAGGTACAGGCTTTTATTATCTGATGCTTGATACAGCAGATTCAGATTTTGGTATTTACAGTCCACAAATCACAGTATCAAGAGAATTCTATCAAACTAGACAGAAATCCTTCACGTTAGTTGTATCGAAAGCTCCTGGTCAGATAATACCCTTTCAATCCACATACAGTGCTGTCATTGACACCATTATCAGCTTCCAAGTCTATCTGAATAATACAATCACTAATGCTCCAGTTGTAGGTGCCAGTGTCTCTCTTGAATGGAATGGAACAGTTTCTCCAATGACTCCAACCGGGGTTCCAGGATGGTACACAGGATCGGCAAATGTCACTGGATTTGCTATTGGGCATTATCCAGTCACTATTAGAGCTGTTACAACTAATCTGCAATTCATAGAAACTGATATTGACATTAACGTGATTCCAATCCCTACAACTCTTGCGCTAGCTGATGGTACAACAATCCGGTATGTATTCTTTGGTGATACATTATCACTTTTAGCTGTCTATAACGACACATACCATGATGCTCTAGTTGTTGGGGCAACAGTATCGTACACACTTGGAAGTCTAAGTGGATTCTTTACTGATGAATTAAATGGAACATATAGTATCACAATTGATGTTAGCTCACTTGGTTCACAATCCATCTACCTGCGAATGGTGGCTAACAAGGCGGGATACGCAACTGCTATCAAATCTATAGTCGTGACTATCCTGCCAATTCCAACACAGGCATATGCAACACCACTTCTACAAAGTGGGTACTTGGGAGATACACTTTCCTACCTATTCTATTATAATGATACTCAACACAACTCGCTAATCGTTGGAGCAAATGTACTAGCTAGCTGGGAAGGTGGTGATGCATTAGTCACTTCTCATCCCAATGGATCATATGAGGTAGTCGTACAAATCAATGTAGAGAATCCTGGACTATATGATCTAGTTGTCCGATTTGACCTCACGAATTACACCTCCCGAACTGTCATTGCTAAAATTGAAATATATGCAACTCCTGCTGAGATTAGAGGACCAATATTCTATTCAGCACCAATTAATGAGCCGACTAGCATTATTTACAATGTCATAAGTCTGATTGACAATTCATCAATTACTGATATCATTGGAATCGCATACTCCACTCAGCTGGCGGATATTGAGCTTGAACTCTTAGCAAATGGATCGTATTCATTGAATTTGGCTGGAGACCTTCCATATGGAACATATAGCTTTGATATAGCATTTGAAACTATAAAATACTCCATCGCTCCAATATATCTTGAAGTAACAATAAGACAAATACGGACCTCTTTGATTTCCGATTCCGATGAAATTTTCACATCTCCAGGTAGAACTTTCAATATTACATTGACATACTATGATCTTGACCACTTGGTTGGAATATCCGGGGCTGACATCTTTGTGGATTATAGCCATACCAATATCACATATCTCAACAGTTCAACGATAGAAACAGATGGCACCTACAGGCTGTTCTTTAGAGTAGAAGGAAGCAGAACTTTCACTATCACAATCATGTTCCAGAAAGAGGACTATGAATCACGACAATTGGTTGTAACAATAAAGTCCGACATATCTCCTCAACAACAATTCGAGCAACTATTGACAGTAGGTGGTGGATCAGCTCTAATTCTAGTTGCACTACTCATTGTTCTATATGTCCGAGTGTGGAGCGTTCCCAAGCAAGTCAGAGAATTGAATAGGATGATTCGAGCTTTGGCAAAAGGTCGAGTTCCAAGACCTGCTCGTGCTCCTGGCAGACAAGACATGGCTATGGAAATTGTGAATGAAGAAATAGACTCATTAAGGCTCTACAAAGATTCTGATGAGGTTGCGGAATATCCAATTATAACAACAGTACCTGAAGTCAATGAACTCCTTGAAGAATTGGCTGCCATTACAGGGCTCGGTGCTGCTGAGATTGATGCTTTCAGAGCAGATCTTGCCAGAATGAGAGCCAGTGAGCGTCCAGGCTTTCTCAAAGAGGTCATTGACCAAGAAAAAGCTCGTCGTGCTGATGTGTTAGCCAAACCTCCAGAAGAAGAGCCTGCTCCAGAAGAGGTTCCTCTTGAACAGAGACCTGAAGAGTTAGATGATTTGCGCCAGAAACTCCTAAAGAAAGGTATGGCTGCTGAAGAAATCGATGTCATAGTTGAAGAGGCGAAGAGTCTTTCAAAGGCGGATCTTGACGCCCTTCTAAGTAGTCTGGGTATAGACTTAGATTAGCATTAACACGAAGAACCAGCTGGACGATACCAGCTGGTTTCATATCATTTTAAGTCATCTTAGAGAACAGTTAAGTGATAATGATGTCTTTCGCGATTCTATGGACATCGATGAAAGAATCAGATTAATCACTGGTGTTGGAGAAGAGATAGTCACAAAACCAGAGTTAAAAACACTCTTAGAAGAAAAACCCAATCCCATAGCATATGATGGTTTTGAGCCTTCAGGATTAGCTCACCTGCCTTTCGGAGTGTTTCGGCCACTACTTTTGAAGGATTTACTAAAGGCTGGAGTCAGATTCAAGATTTGGCTTGCAGATTGGTTTGCGTGGATCAACAATAAGATGGGGGGCGACCTTGAAAAGATTAAGGCAACAGGGAAGTACTTCATTGAAGTGTGGAAAGCAGCCGGAGTTCCAAGTGATAAGGTAGAGTATCTCTTCGCATCTGATGCTATGGACTCCATTGAATACTGGTCACGAGTTGTAAGGATTGCTAAGGTCACAACTGTTGCTAGAGCCACACGTGCGTTGACAATCATGGGAAGAAAAGAGGGCGAGATGTCAGAGGTTGCTCAATACTTCTACCCAGTAATGCAAGTGTCTGATATTTTTCATCTAGAGGCTGACATAACACAACTTGGGATGGATCAAAGAAGAGCAAATATGCTCGCGCGAGAGGTCGGACCTAAGCTAGGTCTATGGAAACCAGTTGTTGTTAGTCACCATATGTTGATCAATCTTGAGGGATCAATTGAGCCTGAGGGTCTCGATGATATAGGACGAGACTTGCATATGATTGAAACCAAGATGAGTAAAAGTAAGCCATCTTCGAGCATTTTCATTCATGACTCTGAAGATGAGATTCGAACTAAGATTATGCGAGCATATTGTCCTCCGAAAGAGGTCAAAGGTAATCCACTGATTGATTATGCTAAACACTTGATCTTTAGGTCTTTTGACACTATGAAAGTGGAAAGAAAACCTAAGTTTGGAGGAGATTTAGAGTTTCGAAATTATAAGGAGCTTGAGAAGAGCTATATATCCGGAGACCTTCATCCATTAGACCTAAAGAACGCTATGATATTATATATTGACAAGATGGTGAAACCGCTTAGAGACCACTTTGAGAAAAAGAAGAGCGCAAGGGAAATGCTTGAGCTTGTTAGGAGTTACCAAGTAACTCGGTAGCCACTCGACGCTTTCGTGTGCTTCGAGTAACGAATCCCAAAGCAACAAAACCAACAATCACACTAAACCATAGCGTGACTACACGAATCAGAATTGTAGCTGCACTAGCACGTGCAACTGGGATACCAAGTAGAAATGTTATCAGTGCCACTGATGTGATTTCGTAGGTTCCGATACCTCCAGGGAGGAAGGAAACAGCTCCAATGATTGAAGCTGTTGCATGAACGAATGTTGCTTGAAGTAGAAGAACAAGCGAGGTTGGCAGAAGAGATGGCAAAATCGCACCTGAGAGTAGACTAAGAAGTAACCAGAGCTCTAAACATTCCATGAACCAACCTGGCACACTAATTGCTGTACTTAAGACCAGAGGTTTTGGACCAAGTGTCTGAGTCATTGTATTTTCAATATCATCAAAGCTTTCTTGAAATCGCTTTAGTGGTCCTATAGATGTGAATCTTCTGAGTATCTTCTGATAGAAAGTTTTCTGACTCAATACAATTGCTGCAACAAGAACAACTCCACCTAGCATTACTACAGTTAAAAGTTGGTCTCCAGTGTTTACTCCGATTCCAAATCCAATCATAGCTAGAAGAACTAAAGCTAAAAGATCAGTGACACGTTCTGAAACTACAACTGGTACAGTCTTCGCAATTGGAGTTCCATTAATATCTCGGATGAAGTATCCTTTGATTGCTTCCCCAATCTTTCCAGGGGTTGTGGTAAGAGTGAATCCTGCAAGAAAGACACTGAAACTATCTTTATTCGTGAGGTGGACATCAATCCGTTTTAGATAGTACTGCCACTTTAGATATCTAATGATATAGTTTAGGAATGACAAAAACATCATTGCGGGTAAGACCCACCACCACTCGATGGACGCTAGTGCCAAAGTGACATCATCCAATTGACCATAGAGTCCCACTGCTGCAAAAACGACAACACTGAAGATTACAAATGCTATAACCTTCTGAGTACTTATCATGGATTGCTCCATAGAGTTAGATTGTACATCACCAGCTGTCATATGCAACCTTCCTTATTCTTTGCCATAGCATTGTTGGAACATGTAACAAGAAAATGGATGGGTGCCCGGTAATCTGGGTTCGCCCTCGTTTCAGTTCTTCATAGATGTCATCCGCAGTTTCAATATCCTGTAACCATGTTTTTGCATTACCGATTTCCCAATAGGTATGCCCGTCACTTCCAGCTGTCATAGGTTTATTCAGTCGTTTAGCAAGTTTTTGTGCTCTCTTATTGAACAAATTAATTATGCATCTTGAGTTGATCCCCTCTATCAGATCGACATGTTTCTGAATTATAGCATCTGGGAGACCTTGTCTCTCAGCTGTGTATCTTCGAAGAGGGTCTCGTGGATGTGGCAGTACGACTAGTCCATTGCAATCGTGGATATCTTCAGAGGTTTCTTCGAAAGACCTGTTCTCAATATGCTCTGAAACAAAGAGTCCTATCACTTCGCCAAAATCTGTGGTCTTGTATTCACATGCTGGTATAATAAATCTACCATCTCGTTCAATAACCTTAAGCGTCGCTGCTCTCCAGTGTTCAGTCGGTGCAACTCCTCTTAGTCCCTTTTTCTTCATGAGTCTAAACAGTGTGTACGGACTTTGCATTCCATCCTTCGAGTGGATCGTATGCATATGTAAGTCGAAGGCGGAAAGTCTGTCACTCAATGGATTCACCCTATTATGGGATTATTGGAGGGAATAGAGGTGGAAAGAGGTCGAAAAGGAAGTTGTAGATGTCAACATAGAAGAACAACGTTATAATCAGAGTGACAAAGAACAAGATACCACCAATGAGGATTCCTTTATCCTTGAAAGCTAGGTGCGGTTTCCTACCTACATCACTTTCAGTATAAACAAGGTAGACGTATCTTAGCACAATGCCTGCGACTATTGGAACAGTAATAATGACTGGTTGAGTTTCCAATACCAATTGATAATTGGCATAGCAGTATAAAGCATAGAATAGAACCACCCAGGTTGCTGACATTGAAATTCCATGATTTAACATAGATTCAGTATATTGTTTGAAGACAGGTTTGTGAAGAGGTGCATCGTCCCCTAGTAATTGTAATTCATTCATCCGCTTTCCAAAGCCAAGAACTAGAGCAACAAAGAAGACACCAATTACAAGCCAAGACGTGAATGGTTGTTCAATGAGGAATGTGCCTGCAATTGCTCTTATGATGAATCCAACAGCTATTATACATACATCAACAATTGCATAGTTACGTAATTTCCAATTATACAACTGGCTGTTTATGATATAAAGCACTACCATCAAAAAGAATGCTGCGTCTTGAGCCCAAGATAATATAAGGCCACTGACTAGCAGCACTGTAGCCAATCCTCGAGCATTTGTTCGTGATGCTTGACCTGATGGTAAGGGGCGTTTTCGTTTTTCAGGGTGAGCCGCATCTTTCTCAAGGTCTACTATGTCATTGAAAATGTATCCGGCACTTGATACCGCACAGAGTACTCCAAATCCAAACAATAAAACAGGCATACTGATTATAACAGAGTTAAACCAGTTTCCAAAGTTATCCAAATGACCAAAGACAACAGGTAGGAAAATAAGCACATTCTTGTACCATTGGTGTGGCCGCATTAGTTTCAGATAATCATAGAATCCCATCATTGTTCTCTCCTAGCAATCCTTCATTCTGAATACGTGCTCCAAAGATTACCCCATTCAGTTTCCTCAAGGAACCATTTGACCCATTTCCTCCCCTTCAGAGGAAGCCAAATCCCGTCATGATATAGTCCGGATAGCTGTGTGGGGAGCCACATCAGCGGAGACCTGAACAAGAATGTTTCCATTCCTGGAAACCGAAGAAATCCACGATTAAAAGCAATGACTGGACTCTTTCCTGGACTCATATTGAAATTTGGGAGATCCTTCCATGTTTCAAAGTCCCCTACAATCTCAATCTTATCAGGGTTGGATTCACCAAGCCCCAAATCGCTGGCGATCTTAAGCTTGTGTACGCAGTCTTGATCAATTCCCATAAGTCGGGTCTGAACGGTATCTGCAGCGACCATATCTGATGTCGCAATCAAGATGTTCCCAATCTTTGGAATCATAGTCCTAGGACCAGCTCCATCTCCCATTACAGTGCCATCTGTAAGGACAAACTCAGAGTGGGAGATTGTTTGTTGCATGAGTAGCAAGTCCACAAGTATCTCGTGAATCTTGAGATGTGCAAGATGCCTATTCTTGGTGAGATAAAGACCAAAGGAGTCCTTGAGCGCTCCTGTCATTTGGGTATGACCATGGGTTTTGATGGTTGGCAGATGAATAATGTTGGTACCAAAGATTTCCTTTGGAGCGATTGTTTCGCCAAATATGTCCTCCATAACCAAAGTCTTCTGAGGAAGTTTAACATCCACATATGTTGCTTTTATCAGCGGCAGAAACTTAATTCGGTGTTTCTTCATGACAGGATACCAGTTATTATTCTTGACACCTGCATAGATGTTGGTTACGACAGTTTCGTTTTCTACAGCTTGTATCCTTCTGTGGTCAAAGCCATCAGAGATTAGTTTCTTGAGAAGACCATCGAATATGTATGGATTTGTTGAACACGCAGGATACAGTTTGCTCCAAGAGAGATTCAGCTTGATTGTGGTGTCTACATCCTTAGACACGAACTTATCATAATCTGCGAGTTCCATTACTCTCGCAATATCTTCATTGATTGTCTTAGGGGTGGTTCTGACAACAGCTACCTTTGGCATTATGAATCAACTCTGGAAATTGTCCCCATGTTCGTTCGTTGTTGGCAAATGTTCTTCTTAATAACTTGCCTCAATGGTGGGAGTTGCACTAGAGATTATGTGCTTCCACTTTCAAATTGTTTCCTAATCGCACGACCTTAGGCATAGCAGCTCCATGATATGATGCGCTGAAAATGCTGATTAGTTTTCCATCAAAGAACTTCCTGATTCCTTCAGGAAATACTTCATGCGCTCTGAACATCATCGATATGCTAAAATTCTCTGCAAACTCATTGAAAGCTCTCCGTCCAAATGCCTTTACCCGGGCACCTCGTGAATTTGCTGCAAACCAGAAATCTGCTTCTTTAGGATCATTCCATGCCATCTGAAACAAGATGTCATCTGGAAAGTTCCGATCGAATCTGTCACATTCCTGAATATCATTGAGAGATTTTACTCCCTCCGGTATTCCGCCATGACAAGCAAAGATAGAATTGTGGTTGATTGCAGCCATGGGAAGTACTTGAAACACTTCCAAATACTTACTATAAATTTCATAGGAGAACTTTCTCATGACTTCTGTATAGAATCCATAACGTTGTGCAACCTCGTCTGACTCATGATTCCCTCGGAGCATGATTGCACGTTCTGGATCACTTAATGTTAGAGCCATTACCATATTGAAGGTTTCAACCTGTGCGGGTCCTCTGTCTGCATAATCTCCTAAAAAAACAAAATTATAGTTCTTGTATTTTTCAAACAAATCCTGAACACTAAGGACTGAATTAAACTCTCCATGAAGGTCTCCGACAAAGAATAGGTTACGAGATGGGATTTCCATTACATTCGATTCATTTCGATACAGGTCTCTAATCATTCCGGTTAAAACGTCAATATCCTCTGATGTCATGTTCAGATTCCCTTTTAGTATGGACTGAACGATATCCACTTTTCATACTCACAACCTATTTCCAGTTCAGTGCCTGAAAGACCATTTCTACAGCCTCTTCTGGAGTATTCGCAGCATACACGATGTCTGTGCGTCTTTCATCAATTTTCCCTCCAGCTAGCTTAGCTGCCCATCCTCCAGTTGGCACTAGCGATACTACTGGTTTGTCGGAAAACCAAGCAATAGCTATCTCGCTTAATGTGCCAGCAAATCCGTCAATGGCTATCACAGCATCTCCAGTTTTTGCAACAAGAAAATTCCTTGCATATCCAAGGCCAGTCGGGATAGCAATGTCAATATACTCATTGGCATGCTCCTTAGCATCTGTTGGCAAGATGCCAAGTGTTTGTCCACCTCTCTCTTTGGCTCCTTTGCATGCAGCTTCCATTACTCCTCCAAGACCACCACAGCATAGGACTGCCCCTCTCCTGGCAATCTCAGCACCAACTCTTTCAGCTAATTCCAGATTATCTGGGCTGCTATCCGAACCTCCAATTACAGAAATTACCCGTGCTGGCAAGACTCATCTCCACACTTCAATAGCTATGTGATGTTTCAAAGTTATGCAATTTCTTTTTTAGCATACTGAAAACGTCTTTTGATAGCCTTCCCTCTTTCACTCTCTCTTTAGCTGCTTCAAGAAGGGACGTTCCTGAATCAGTTTCTTTGAATCCCAATAGAATCTCCTCTGGAACCTCCTCAATTGGGATGGCCGGGTTTGGATCAAAACGTGTGCAAATTGTTGTTCGTTGGATTTGTTTCTTCACGTGAGAAGGCAACATTCCAGCTGAGAGAGCATAGATTTTAGCTATCGTGAGTATAGCTCGTGATCCCATCTCAGTTGAGGACCAACCTGAATCAGTCCCTACAATACAGATGTTTGATTGTCTCTTGCAACTATGTGAACAATATCTGCAGATTCCTGGTTCCATTTGAATTATACCAGTTTTCATGCAAACCCATGCAACTCCCTCATTAAGTTCTATTCCGCAAGAGTCACCAACGATTCTTAGTCCGAGTTCTACTGCTATATTACGTATTTCATCAACTTCCTCCTCTGAGTTAGGTGGTTTCATTGTATCGTGTTCAATTGGTTCATAGATTGGACATTCATTTTCATTTAGAGCAACAATCATAGGAAGAGGGTTTTTTTGAGAACTTCTCGAGATTAATCCTTCTGCTACAAACCTCATAACTTCATCAATATGCTGGGCCGCATGTACTGGAAGTTGTGACTCGAAAAATGCATCTAGCTGATAGGATCCAGCTTCTGCTTCTCTAACAGATCCTACAATTACAATAACCAAAGGTGTCTGTCGATTGAGTGAAAGTCTATTGAATATCGTAGGTATGTCATCTATCTCATCTGGTCGAAGAATCAGTATAATTGCACGATGACCCTTTGTAAAACTCTGCGATAGCCTCTCCATTCTTTGAGAATAGGGTATGGACCACAGTTGAAGCACTACACTAGCATTCTCTTGAAAATCAAATCTCACTACTCCAAGACTCAAACCAATTGAATTATACATCTGACAAGAAACACGATCTCCTGACGCCCTACTAAGGAAACCAGTTTGAAGCGGCAAATTATTTCCTACAATAAGGACCTTGAATATCATGCGCTCTTTAACAATGTTCGGAGTAGTCATTCTCATTGATTACATAGGCATTTCTGATATAATAACTATGGGTTGGAGTATAATTCTACTTCTTATCAGTGGGAAGGTATTTCTTATGCTTGTCAAACAAGAGATTGAGAAAAATGGTTCGCATCTACAAAGCTAAAGACTCAGAAAGAGTTAGCCGCGCTGGTTACGTGGCAAATTATGTTGCTGACCTTAAATTTATGCGCTCCCTAGAAAGTTGCGGAGTAATTCTTGTTGAAATTAGTGACATAGGAAAGAGCTCACCACATGCCCATGAGCATTTGGAAGAGGTGTTCATAATTCTATCCAAGATGATGATTTACATAAATGACACACCTTATGAACTGGATGAAGGTGATGTTGTAATCGTTCAACCTGGTGAAGAACATTCCTTTGAAACTAAGAATAATCAGAGTGGAAAGATTATTGCATTGAAGTTTCCAAATATCAAGGATGATAAAGTTGTAAAGGGAAAACAGAATACTTCCTAGTATTCATAGTCATCGAAGTCGAAATCATCATCTTCATCGTCAAAGATAATGTCTATTGGAGGTCTTTGAGAGCCTAGGAGAGTTGAAGCAGGAACTGAGCGCTCTATTGCTTTACGGAGCTCCCTCCATTCACGATGCCTACGACGTCTTCCCAAATAACCTGCAGCAGTGATTATACCAAACGATACTATTCCTGCCAAATAGAGTTCGATTCGTGAATTGAATAACCCCGAAGCAGCACTTAGCGCTAGAACTACGATTCCTCCAATAATCAAAACATTAAGTGAACAATCACATGTAATGCCAAGTTGCTTTGGTCCTACTTGGAAGTCCTCTGGATCTGATCCTGGTGCTAGATTAAGGTAGTAGTTGAATGCTGTAGCAAGCAGAACAACAACAATTAGGATTGTCCAAGTTAGCAATTCCAATTCTCTTCCATCCATTATTATGATTT
Organism: Candidatus Thorarchaeota archaeon SMTZ1-45; assembly: GCA_001563335.1. Taxonomy (GTDB): domain Archaea; phylum Asgardarchaeota; class Thorarchaeia; order Thorarchaeales; family Thorarchaeaceae; genus SMTZ1-45. Next base: position 28,899 of record LRSL01000058.1, read on the forward strand.
TACTTCAGCTTCTGGTTCAGCAACTTTCAAACAGCTGAATCCATATTCACCTTCAAAGGATATCTCCGCGCTTTCGCTTGGAGTTATTGTCAAAACTACTAAATACTTTTTAACTACTTCAGGATTTGCATCAGACACTTCATAGCTGCCATTTGTTAGTGCTATCTTATGTCCAGTTTTCAGTGTTCCGAGTTCAGGATGATTCCCAATAGCAATAGCAATCCGCGTTTGCAATTTATCATTCCTAACAACAAGCATCTCAACATCATCAATTGTTTCAAGTGAGAGGACATCCATCCAACCTGTAAGTTCTTTCTTCAACTTTTTCTGATCAACAGGTCCACTAGTAGTCATACCTTCAACGGATGGGAGCTGCCCTTGAATTTCGTTCAGAATAGGTGTTATTTGTGAAGTATTCCAGCCTTTCTTGACGAAAGCCTTCAATGCATGTTCTGCAATCTTCTCTAGAGCTGGTTTGAATCTATCATGTGAGGATGATGAAACCTTGTAAAGCATAAGGAATGAACCTAGTGCTCCTTCCTCTTTGTTGTAAGCAACACCAATTTTGTACGCTGTTACAGCCAATTGCCATGCATTGTCATGGTCATCAAACTGGATAGAGTACTTTGCTATATCGTTCAGCATTGACATAGTTACCTCTGGATATTGCAGTTTATTCTTTGTTAGACTGAAACCTCCCATGAACTTCCTAAGGATTTGCATGGTGATATACAGTCCTTCTGAAGTTTCTAACATACTTGTTAGACCAATTCTATTGATCATACTATCGTAAAGACTATAGTAATAATCAATTTCTTCATAGTCCTCCCTAATAAGAGCAAGAACAATCCTCACAAAAAAGACGGTGGCTTTTAGTTCGTCGTTACTCACTTCCGCAAACATAAGCAATCTGAATGCTTCATCACTAATTATTAGTGCGTCTTCGATTCCTTGTCTAGTTCCTCGGTAAAGGTGACAAATTGTTTCAAGATAGTAGAGAAAGAGTGTAAGGTCGGATGCATGCCTGACAAGCTGCCCATGTGTTTCACTGTCTTCAGTCAGAGTTGATACTATCAAAAGTCGTTCAATCTCATTCTGAACTGCTTCAATTTCATGAGCAAGACTGTCATACTTGCCTTCTCTGAAGTCATCGAACATGTTTGGGATATCTGCTTTGATATCCTCGAGGAAATCAAGCACGAAAAGTGGCTGACCTTTGGACAACTTTCTATCAAGCCCTTCTGCTGGCCTCTTGACTGACCTTAAAACACGAAGAGCATGATCCTCGATGATACGGATCCTTGTGACAGGGTCGTATGACTCCTGTCGTGCGATGCTATACCGGACCTCTTCAGAATAGATGCGGTCTCTGATTATTGACAGGTCCTTCTTCAGTTTTTCATCCTCTACGGATTCCATCAATTCTAGCACAAATGCTGAACCAACTATACCCTCAACATCGACCTTTAAGTCTTGGATAGTGTTAAGCAGTCTCAAATCGCTTGTGACAATCTTTGACTTCCTGTTTCGCATTGCGCCTAAAATCAGAGACATATCATTTGGCTGAGGCAGTGAGGATTCAGGGAGAGTAATACTATTAATGAATGATTTGATATCCTTTGAGAGCGTTTCATCGATTTGGACAATATTCTCTGCTTCACGACGCAAATACCACCGTAGTTCCTGAAAGACCTGTCTTGTTATCCATAGTTCCATTCCTGCATTATCTGCGGCCTTTTTCACAATAGTGACATCTTTCGGCCGCTCTGAAAAGCCTGATATGAAGAAGTTCGCGTCCAAATACACACGCATATGGTCTTGTCTCCAATAATCTTGATAGTCTGGCCAAGTCTTGAAACATAAACCCGGTTCAGAGAGGACTGTCGCACATAGTCCTGCATTAAGGTCTTTCTCTCTCTACGTTGGCCTTAATGATAAGCATGCGAAATGACGATTAAAGGTTGCGATTTGGCATGAACTGGGATTTCAGGATCATTTTTCATTCCTGTTTCCTATTTTGACCTAAAATGAGGATATACCCCAACATACCAATTCCTATCCATGCAATTGATTCGAAGAATTTTGAATAATAATTGATAGTGATTGTCAAGTTGTTTACTATCTCAAAATTGAAAGAATCACCATAATTCTCCCCACATATCCAGGTATCTTACGTCGGAATGATTTGATCTCATTCTCTTTGAAGAATATAGACAATGAATTATGCCTCTAATCTAATCGCTCAAGAAATTAAGCAAACTTCCAAAAAAACACATGCCCACAGTCTTTTTATACGAGTATGTGATATCATAATATGATATATCACCTATAGCACGGTCAAGAGGCACGCTGGAGTTTCGCCAACCACAAGGGTTAACTGCGATTGTTCCCATCTCTTTACCAAACAAGGGCGTAGCATATTCAATGTGCGAGCCGATTAAGCTCTTTGGCGTGCGGAGCTTATCTTGCGATTAACTTCAAAATGGGTTCTTCGGAACGCGGCGCACAAAACATTAGGTGGTGGCGCGGCAATGCACCGCGTTGCTCGCACAGAGCTACGCCCACCCTCTCTTTCTTAGGATTGCAATCTGAATGAATGGCGATTAATGTGCGTAAATGAACGAGCTAATTAGGGGAAATGTGCCCGATTGTCTGATTACCATGGCCAAACTTAGCTTTTTTACAATCCTTGGAATCGTCATAGTGACCCTGCTCTTTATTTCAGCAATACCGCAAGTGACTGCTGGACTAGAGGGTTTCATGATAAGCCAAGATAGCAATGAACCAGACATCTGGGAGTGGGGAATAGAAGGCGAGCCTGAGCTAGGTCAAGGATTTGATGTTTGGGCGAATGTTTCCGATCAAGATGATGATCTGAAGAATGTCACTGTTCAAGTTATTGGGCCAAACATGACTATCAATAATCTCATGACTTTTAATGGTACATTCTATACTGGATTCGTTCCAGCTTTTCCAAATGATGGGACATTCAGCGTAAGAATTCGCGCTTATGATTTGGAAAACAATACAAGGACTAGTACCTTGGTTTACATCGATTTCGAGTCAAATCCGACACCAACAATAGATCCTTCAGTTACTATGCCCATCGTTGTAGGCTCAAGTGTCGGTTTCATGGTATTCGTTGTCGGTCTGGCTTTGCTGTATGACCGAAGAACTGTTCCTGACTTAGAAGGACTCTGATAATTATATCATATGTGATATAATCGCGAGTTTTATAAGTCTTGGAGCTTCGTGAACAAGAGGTCGCTGCTACTATGTTTAGGTACGCCTTCAAGCGAGTCGCTCGCAGTTATCGTCTTTTCATTGCATTAACTATTGGTGTTCTTTTAGCTACAACTTTTTTCGCGAGCACGAATGTCGCTGCTGACGTTCTGTCCAAAGATGCTCTTGATGCCAGTATTGAAGGATACCTATACGATTTCTCAGTCGAGAGTGAGTTATCAAATTGGACTGTTTCGGATATGGAAACTCTAGAAACAGACCTTGTCAACCTTACTGGGATTATAGCATCAACTCATTCCTCTCAGTTCACGTTCGAGTTCAATAATTCAGGCTTGAATATGACTCTTGCAGGTCTTGAAATGTCATCAGATCTGACAACAGGGTTGCAGTTGATATCAGGCAAGTCGACTCTTGGACCCAATGAAACGTATATTGTAAGTGGTTCAGCAAATGAATCCCTCTTTGCTTTGGATCAGATTGTCGAAATGGAAATTGTTGTGCTCAGGGGATTTAATCCTCCAACTATAATTCAACGAAATCTTACAGTGGTTGGGTATGTATACCTTCCTGATGATACTAGAGATTCAATATTACAATCCACATCTGGTAGTTTCTTCGACCTTTTGTCAGGAGGTGACTTAAGTGCATTAGGTCTTATTGGTCAGCGTTCTTACAATCTAATGATTTCTGATTGGGAATTGACTGTGCAATCGATACTTGAAGAGGCCTCTGAGGTTTCTTTGCACAATAAGATTGCTGTTCGTAATTTAATTCATCTTCAGATTGACCGTCCGCGATATCTAGACCCCTATGATATTGGGGCTTCACTGACAAGACTCGACCAAATTAAAACCTCCATAAGTTCACGCTCGAGTCAATATGATGCAACAGTCATTTCTAACCTTGAGTTTACGCTAACATTATATCAATTCATGCAACTTGGAATGAATCTTCAATTTGTTTCATTATCTCTCCCTATCTTTCTCCTCGCTTATTTCACGGGAACAATGGTCAGCGATGTGGGATACAATTTCCGAAGACGAGAGATTGGACTTCTTCTCACGAAAGGGTATCAAAATCATACGATTAAGCGCATGTTTCTTGTTGAAGGCGCCTTAGTTGGCGGAATTGCTGGTGCTGCTTCAATCTTTCTTGGTACTGCGGCAGCATATTACGTGCTTGGAATCACTGAAGTGAATTTCCTTACTGCTGTTATTAGTAATATTGTTGCTATTATCCTATCAATCATCGTTGGGATGTTCCTTGGATTATTCTCAGTGTGGCGGCCAGCAGGTCGGGCATCGAAACTTGAGGTTTTAGATGCTCTGAAACAATATATCTACGTGGAGGATGTATCAGAATACAAGCGACTTCTCCCAACTGTTTCTCTGATATTAGGATCTTACAAAATAATAGTATGGCTTCTTGGTATTGATATAGGTGGTCTATTCGGATCAATCAATTTCGGGAATTTTGCAATTGCGTTATTGATTGTAGCATGGCTCATGGTTGATGGTATCCTCAACACACTTGGTCCACTTCTTTTCCTCTATGGTGCAACAAGGGTGTTTATGAAGGGGTCACTTAGATTCCAAGAAGCTGTTGTGAGTGCAGGTCGAAGGTTCTTTGGAGCATTCGGAAATCTAGCTACAAGAAATGTGAAGCGGAATCCTGCTCGAACTGCGGCACTTGTATTCATAATCTCATTAATTGTATCCTATGGGATATTCGCAACTGGAAGTCTTTATTCTCAGGCTGATTATATTGAGCGAAACGCTAGATATGATGTAGGAGCAGATGTTAGACTTCAACTCAATGCAGGAGCGAACATGACAGAGATGCTAGAGTCTGTACTAGATTATAATGGAGTAGAAGATGCAACACCTGTGTATTATCTTGACCTTCGAGTTGGTAACACGCAAATAGAAACGCGAGGTATACGACCCAGTGAATGGACTGATATTGGGTATTGGGAGCCTGAATGGTTCATAGGTGATATTACAGAGATGCTAGATAATCTAGGAGATGATGGTATCATCATATCCAGAGATGTCGCAAAGAGGTTGGAGCTGGATGTTGGGGATACGATTTATGTGGATGGTCCATTTGGTTCAGGAACCTATGGATTGACCATTGTTGGTCTTATTGGCTATCTTACAGTGATTGAGGTAGCTTTTGCAGGCGTTACATTTTCAACAGGTGGAGATTACATTTCTATTGTATCTGAAGACTTCCTGAATGATAGTATGCTTATTCATACATCAACAGCTAATGTGCTGATTGACACTGCTTCGAATGTAAATGGCACAATCCTTCAGGAACAGTTGCTTCAGGATTTCGACGAAGTGTATAGGACCTTCTCTGTCACTTCTGAAATAGCAGATTATCAATCAAGTCCTCTCAGAAGCGGCTCGACTAAGATTCAATGGTTAGCAATAAGCTTCGCAATCATACTTGCCATGGTTGGAACGGGTTTAGTGGTATATCTCACTCTAAGAGAAAAGGATGTAGAGATTGCTTTGTTGTCTGTTCGAGGTTTCAGCAAATGGCAGATGTTCAAAACACTTCTTGCTGAAGTGATGGTGACTATCCTATTCGCCCTTATATTGGGAGTGTTTGTTGGATATGTTGAGAATCTTGGACAGGTTTCACAATTGAATACAAATGCAACTGGTCTAATACGTTATGAGGTGACCCTTGGAGGCGCAGCATTCTACACAAATCTCATACTCGTAGGTGTGATCTTACTAGCTGCAATAATTCCTGTCTGGTTGTCCTCCAGACGCCCAGAATCAAAGGTCGACATACTAAGAGCATAGGTGATAATAATGAGTACGAAAGCGTATATTCAAGCAGATGACCTCGTGAAGGTCTATCGTCTAGGAAATGTGGAGGTTCAAGCCCTCCGGGGCCTCTCAATGCAGGTAGCCCAAGGTGAGATGGTCGCAATAGTCGGAGCGAGTGGGTCAGGAAAGACTACCCTGCTCAACATACTAGGTGGAATCACCAGAGCAACTGCAGGAAACACAGTTGTTGCTGGCTATGATGTAACCAACGCAAATTCGGTACAACTTGTCGCTCTCCGCCGTGAGATTGTCGGACATATCTTTCAAGAACTCAATCTTATTCCTACCCTCACAGCCTATGAGAATGTAGAGTTGCCTATGCTCGCAGCGAAAGTTGATGGAAGTAGAAGGAAAGCACGAGTTGAGGAATTGCTTTCTGTTGTGGGTCTCGAAGATAGAATGAAACACAAACCTGATGAGTTGTCTGGTGGAGAACGACAGCGAGTCGCTATCGCTGCAGCTATTGCTAATGACCCGAAAGTCCTACTTTGTGATGAGCCTACTGGGGATCTCGATACAGAAACAGGGGGCATCATTGTCGAGTATTTGCATAAAGTAAACAAGGAATATGGGAAGACTGTTTTGATGGTTACACACGACCCTTCAGTTGCTCGGCAATGTGATCGAATCTATAGGATTCGTGATGGTCAAATCATATCTGTTCAGTCACCTACAGCTGATGATCAATCAGAAGCAACCTCAAGGGTGGATGTCATTCGCGAAAGGCTTACAGAGATTAAAGCTGAGATTGCGCGTCTTGATGAACAAGCCAGGGCTGGTACTGTTGACCTTGGCGTGTTTGCAGGACGAAGGACGGCTCTAGCAGATCGACAAAAGATGTTCGAAGAAGAGTTACACAGATTGGGTTTGTAAGTAAATCGCCTACCTCGATATCTTTTTGTCCCGCACATGAGATGCCTAGAATTGGTGGTCTTACTGCAACTCCCTATCGTCGCTGTCCATGGCGGAGCTACAGTCTTTGAGAAGAAGAATCATGAGGCTATTCTAAAAGCAGTCAGAGCTGCTGCTAAACTTGGTATGCAAGCTCTTGAGAAAGGTGGTTCAGCTCTTGATGCAGTAGAAGCAACTATATGGGTACTTGAAGAAACAGATCTCTTCACTGCAGGACTGGGTGCTAGTAAGAACCGTGATGGTGAGATTGAGCTGGATGCGATGATAATGGATGGGAACCGCCTTCAAAGTGGAGCTGTGATGGCAGTGCAAAACATAGTCCATCCCATCTCTCTCGCAAGATATGTTTTAGAAAGGACAGCAAACTCTCAGATTGTCGGTTCTGGAGCAAACAAGCTATACGAACAGATGTTGGCTGAGGGGTATCGAAAGGAAACCTCTGTCCGAAAGACTGAGGCGCCAATCATGGTAAAGAACTACGACACAGTTGGTGCAGTAGCTGTTGATAGAAGTGGTAGAATAGTGTCAGGTTCTTCAACGAGTGGTTGGCCAGGAAAAATGCCAGGTCGTGTGGGTGATTCACCAATCATTGGGGCTGGTGTATATGCAAATGATGTTGCTGGTGCAAGCTGCACTGGAAAGGGGGAGCAGATACTTAGGATTACAATGGGAAGGATGGCTGTTTATCATGTTGAACAAGGTCTGTCTGTTCAACAAGCTGCAGAAAATGTGATGACTGAGCTGCGTCAGAAGACCACAGGTGAAGCTGGTCTTATCCTGGTGAATAAATTCGGTGATTTGGCAATAGACTTCGATACGACTCATATGCCTGTTGCAGTGATTTCGAAAGACATGAGTGAAGTGTTCTACTCGATGACCCCCGAATGGCCTATTGACTAGACGCTAGTCAAGGAGTCGTTTCTCTCCGGATATTTTTAAGATCTCAGTGATGTCCTGACTGACCTCCAAACATCCAAGATATTTCTTCTCACTATCTCTTACAGCAAAGTAACGAATATGAATGGTCTTTCCTCCGAGATTGATCCAAAACTCTGCTGAATCTCTCGTTGCTTTTCTGAAGTCATTCAAAATCTGCTCAACTACGTGCACACTCTTTTTTGGATGACATAACTGCACACTTCTCCCAATTACTGCTCTTGAACGGACAAAGATTCTATCAGGTGACTCACTGAAGAATTGAACTCTGTCTTGCGCGTCTACAAAGGTCATATCGATTGGCAAGTGCTTAAAAATCGCCTCAAGTGTGTCAACAGAGAGTTTTCCACTACCAAAAACAACCTCACTTCCTTCTGAAACAATTGGTTTCTCAACTTGAACTGGGGCTCTTATTCCAACAGGTTTGATTGAATAACTGCAATATCCAATGTCATCAAAATCCTGGATGACAATCTCCCATTCCTGTTCGCCAAACAGTCTCAAGGATGCTGGGAATAGGATATTGTTCTCCTTATTGAAGTGGCTTGCAAGCATATTAGCCAAAGTTGTTGACGCATTGCTTAGCTTGCCCAGATTCTCGATCAGTTCTTTATTTGAGTCTGAATTCAGGTCAAATAGTCCTTTCTCAATTTCATGAATTTCCTGATGCTCACTCCACATTGCTGCTGGTGGTCCTGTGAGACCATGTTTTTCCAGAACTGGAAAGAGGGCATTTTCTTCACGTAAATAGTGGGTTGTGGATTCACCAAAGAATTCAAGTAATTGCCTTATCCGATCGAGATACGCAGGGTTTGGTTCACTTTCTTCCTCTGAAATCGTTTTGGTGAGGGAATGCAGTTCGTTAGCATATTCCATGAGGAGGGCATGCTCAGACATCAGAGTGTGGATAGGATGTCCCTTTGGTACAATTGGTTTTTGAGCTTGAACGGTATCTCTAAAGACTTCGAGACTCATATTATAAAGGGTTTGAAAGACTTCATTAGATAATCCCTCTCTGATTAACTCATCTTTTACCAGCATCATCTCTGCTGGATTAACAACACCCAGTGTCTTCACGAAGTCTTTCTTGAGTTCCCTAGTATCCTCTCCTACATCAATCCTCTTAGCAATCTCTTTGAGGATATTCTTCCTTTCACTCGCCATAAAATCGCCAATGATATGTTATGAAACTGTCTTGATATTTCCTTTGACTCCGATTTCAAAAACCCTCAATGGAATATTCCGACCAGTGTTCACAATAGCTTGGGCTACAACCCTGACTAGCCCATGGCAACAAGGAACCTCCATATGAACAACAGACACATCCTTTACGTTATTGACTTTAAACATCTGAGTAAGCTTTTCGAGGTTTTGCTGATAATCTTCGAACTTAGGACAGACTAGAACTGCGGCTTTATCCTTCAGAAAGTCTTCATGCATTGATGTATATGCTAATGCTGCACAATCTGCAATAATGAGGACACTAGCATTCCTAAGAACTGGGTGTTGTGGCATTAGCAATCTAAGTTTAATTGGCCAATGCGTGAGTCTAGACTCTTTTGGCTTCAAGATGGTTTCAGGCAATAGATGATCAGGACCTTCATGGACACTAACATCTCCCTCAAAATAGGTGAATTTCTCACTTCCTACACATCCCACTTCTTGACTTGCTAGTCTTTGCTTTCTGATATTCTGTTTTGCTGCAATTTCATCAAAAGGAACAGTTTCGACCTCTCTGAGTGTCAATGCTCCTTCAGGACATTCACCTAGGCAAGCACCCAGACCATCACAGAATGATTCAGACACTACCTTAGCTTTTCCGTCGACTATCTGAAGTGCACCCTCAGCACATCCTGGTACACAATTACCACATCCCGTGCAGAGGTCTTCGTCTATGTGTATCATGAGTCTTTTTACAATGGTCGTAGAGCTTTCCATCATCTTCACCATAGTTAATTATTTATTGGTCTACTATTATAAATATAGTAGTTACCAATTGGGAAGTTAATATCATGACAGGGCGAACAAAAGAAGATGTGGAAAGGTGTCCGGTGTTCGCTGCATCTCGGATTCTAGGGAAGCGTTGGTCGATTCTCATCATTCAAGTTCTACTGAGGCCTGAGGCTATCATTGGAATGAGATTCAATGATCTGCATAAAGAGCTAAGCTGGATTAGCCCAAAAGTTCTGACGCAACGACTCAGAGAACTTCAAGAAAGTGGAATCATATCTAGAGATGTTGATGCTAGCTCAATTCCACCAAAGGTATGGTACACACTAACTGAGAAAGGCAGAGACCTTGGACCCACCTTGGAAACTATGCAAGCTTGGGGCATGAAACATGGTGGTCGAGTTGTTGCTGTCTGTTTGAGTAAGGGCTTCGAACATTGCCATGAGTGTCAACATTAACAAAATGAGATATTAGAAGCTACTGCATTTTCTCCTCCTGGAATTCAGGAGTGGTCCTATATGAAACGCAAAATCAAATATGGCGCCAGATTGAGTCGTGTAATTTCAACAGTTGCACCTGATAGCGAGAACCCAAATATTACTCCATATGAGCGAATTCAATGGTCACGTGTCCGACAGGTCGCTCAAGAATGTGAAAGGTTGGGATTTGATTCAGTAATTGTACCAGATCATCCTATGGATGATGTGTCTCGATATGCTTGTATGTCTACATTAGCAGCCCTAGCTGCAAGCACTGAAAGAGTTACTATAGGAACACTCACTACTAACACAATGAGATACCTCCCTAATCCATCACTATTCATCAAGGAAGTTGCCACTTTGGATGACATTTCTAATGGCCGATTATATCCGTTTGGTCTTGGTCTTGGCTGGACTCCCCATGAATATGAGGCATTCGGATTTCCTTTTCCACCTCACAAGATTCGACTTGCTCAGATGAAAGAAACGATTGAAATGATGAAACTGATGTTTACAGAGGATTTGGTCACTTATGAGGGTGAATATTTCCAAATCAAGAATGCTATCTGTGAGCCTAAACCGGTTCAAAAACCATTTCCGATCGTTATAGGAGCGCGTGGGAACAGGACTCTTAGTCTTGCCACTGAATATGCTGATCACATCGACATATATGGAGGGATGGACTTGGATGATCTTCAAGAACGGCTTAGTTTTGTTGAGGACACTTGCTCAGAAATCGGACGAGACTTCAAAGAGATTTTATTCTCATGGGGTTGTTGGTTCTGGATATATGAAAATGAAAAAGAGAGAGACAAATATGCCTCAGAAATTAAGCGTCTATCCGAGTATCCAGAAGACAGATTCCAAGCAAAAATAATAATGGGGACTCCTGAAGAAATCGTTGAGAAGTTCGAATCACTCATCGACCTAGGAATCACCTATTTCACATTGAGGTTTGAAGATTTGCCTAGCACGCATGGGCTAGAGCTATTTGCCGAGCATGTAATGCCCGAACTAAATTGAAGAATATTCTTGAGGTTCTCGTACATCCTATTTACGAGAATCCTCAATTATTTTGACGATTTCCTCTTCAATACTTCCAGTCATTCTTGCACGTGTCTTTATTCTTCCAACTTCTTTTCCATCTTTTTCAAATATGATGATAGTTGGGCTGCTAGTAACTCCGAAAGTATCAACCTCTACAGGAGAGGGAGGTACAGCCCATAATCTTTCAGATCCATAGGGGGGTTTGGTCATTCCTCCCAATGCTATGAATGGTTTATCAAGCTCTTTCTCAAGAAGTGCTAGAATTGGAAGTGCCCTCCGAGAGTCACCACACCAATCTGCAAAAAGAACAACAATTTCGTAATCTTGCATTAGCTCTAGGAGTTTCTCTACAGCTTTCATGTTTAGCTTATATTCATCTCTTTGACGGACAAATCCTCCACGATATGCTGGTTTAATGTCATCTATCGCGTCATTGCATGATGATGCATTTGCTTGAACATCACTCAATTTTGGCACTATATCTCATCTCCTTGTTAGTTGAATTTTCTATTCTGCTTCACAGACTATATCTGTTCCCTTTGTACCTTTTTTCGGTTGTAATGGAGTTTGTTGAATAAGTCTGACCCATTTTGAAAGATAGTCCAAGTGACTCTCTTCTTCATCTTTTAGATGTTCGATTAAAAGTTGAACAACTGGATCACTGATTTTTTCTAGAGCCCTATCTAGTAGATTCTTCATTTCTCCTTCATCAAGCATGAGGGAATCGATTTCTCGCTCAAGTCTCACTCTACCTGAATAACGAGCAACCTTGGCTGACCACTGGTCGCAGGGTGTGGAAGTCATATGTTCAATCATTCCCTCAAGAAATTTGATATGTTTCCACGTGTCAAGACGTAATTCCATGAATGCAAGACGAACTGCAGGTTCTTTCGCTTGTTCTTCTAGGTTGACCAAACGATTCAATGTATCCTGTTCAACTTGAATCTGGTCTTTCATTATTGAAATAATCTCAGCTTCAGTTCCACTCACTATTTGTTTCTCCTAATTGGCTGTAAATTTATTAACAATAGTTATTTATTTTCTTATAAGAGTATTCGTCGAGCCACTTTACTAGGTTTATTCAATGTGGAGAGCTCTTCTGTAATCCGGATGATCAAACTGCTCTCCTTGTTCCCGTTCATTGCCCAAAAACTGGTTCATCATAAGACCTGCATAATTACCCGTCCCCACTGCCATGGCAACCTGTTGAGTTATTGCTCTGACATCTCCTGCAGCCCATACTCCCTCAATGTTTGTTTTACCTCGATGATCTGTGATTATATTACCCTTCAAATCAACCTCCACACCTATCTGTTGAGCTAGCTCAGATCTAGCAATATCAACAAAAGCTACGAAAAACACATTGGTCTTTATCTTTCTACCATCCGTTAGAGTGACTGACTGCACAACTCCAGGTCTCGGAAAGTCAATTGCTTTTATTTTTCCAGTTGTCCATTTGAATGGCGACTGTTCCAATTTTGTAAGATCCTGGTCTTCAAACGGCACATAAGCATCTTCAGTCATAAGAATCTGAATTTTGTCAGTGAAACGAGTCAGAGCATTTGCCACATGAAGTGCACTACCAACTGTTCCAGCATTTACGATTAAGACTTCTTTATTCTTGCAAAGGGGTGCTTCACAATCTGGGCAGTAAAAGGCTCCATTACCTACATTGGCAACAGGGAGCCATCCTCTCCACATGCCATCTACCTTCGGATGTTTTCTTGAGGTCCCAGTAGCTATTAATAGTGTTTTTGCATGGTATTCGCTCTTATCATCGGTTCTATAGCTTGGCTCTGTCTTGATAGTGAACTTCGGATAACGACCTCCAATCTGCACTACATCAGCTGCGATGTACTCTGCTCCTGCTGCTCTTGCCTCTCCTTGGATATTCCTAAGTAGACTTCGACCTTCATGGTAGACAGATCCTGAGAAGTTGAGGATTGAGTTAGTATGAAAATGCATTGGACTTGTTCCCCTATCCAAGACTAAAACTCTGCGTTCATGGTATGCTAAATGAAGAGCCGCTGAAGACCCAGCAGGACCCCCACCAATGATGATTGCATCATAAGTCTTAACCATTGTAAAAGACCTCAATCAATCTGACATTCAATATAGTTAATAACTCTATGGAGAGCGGCACCATTCATGAATCTGAGCTCTCGCGGAATCAACTTTCTAAACATGTAGTCCCAGCATCTTTTCCAAGGTCAAAAGCTTTTGAGTTGGCGTTGATTGTTTTTGGTGGGACCAGTGCAAGGAGAGCCTTCCTTACCTCTTCAGCTGGGATTGGGAAGTCTTCACATGCAACAGTTGCCCCAATTAGCACTGAATTTTCAGTCCTTGCATTTCCAGCTTGAATCGCCAAGTCTAACGAATCTAGCAATACTATTCGAGATGTCACTTGCTCTAGTTTTTTGACTATTTCATCGACTGTTAGATAATTTGTTTTCTTTTCTTTGTCAAGAGCTACATTCTTGGTTTCGGTGACTGATGGCATTATCCGGTTACTCATGATCACAACACCATCTTCTTTGAGATACTCAACATATCTCAAAGCCTCACTGGCTTCCATGGCAATCATCATGTCAGCTTTACCATAGGGAATGAGAGGAGATATTGGGTCTCCGATTCTGAAATGCACATAGATTGAGCCTTGTCTTTGTGAGAGACCGTGCTGTTCCCCAGTCATTACTTTAAGACCTGAGTCCACTGCTGCCTTTCCGAGAATGGCTGAAAGAAGCATGAGCCCCTGACCACCTACACCTGCAAACATGATATTGAAGGTCTTGCCTGCTTCGCTCATTTCGCCACCTCCATATGCTGGGGAGCATCAACAGGACACACTTGTCTACATTCAAGACATCCATCACACAGGTCCTGTTGGATAATCATCTTTGCATCAGTTTCATCAATTGTGATTGCAGGACAATAAAACTCCTTCACGCAAGCATAGATACCTCTGCATGTTTCTTTCACATTTTCACTAGGTATTATTTTCTCTCCATGTTTTTTCTTCTCACGGTCGCCATATAGTGCACACTCACGGCGGGAGATGATTACAGAGAACCCTTCAAACTCTAATGCTTCTTGGATTGTATTGATACAATCACGAGTTTCGTAGGGGTCAATTATCACAATCTTATCCGCCCCTAATGCCTCGAACATTTTTTCCATGTTGATCTTTCGTGCTGGAGTGCCGCCTGCATTAAAGGGTGAGTTGGGATTGAATTGTTGACCAGTCATAGCTGTGACTGAGTTGTCTAGCACAAACAGTGTGACATTGGAGTTGTGATGAATGAGATTAACGATTCCAGGTAGTGCAGCATGATACAATGTGCTGTCACCTACCATGGCAATCACCTTGTCTTCAAGAGCCATCTCCATTCCCGCTGATAGACCAAGAGAAGCTCCCATAGCCAACATTGAATCGGAGAACTGATTTGGAGGTAGAAATGCCATCGAATAACAACCAATGTCATTATTGAAAACGATTTTATCTCGAATCCTTAACCGTTGCAAAGCTTGTCTTAATGCCCAGAGCGTTCCTCTATGAGGACAACCTGGACAGAAGATAGGTGGTCTCTCAGGCAGTATCTCTTTGAGTTTTTCTGCTTTCTTTAGTATAGCATCATAGTCTAAACTGATTTTTTTATCGGTAACTTCTGCTAGCACCTTCTCTACAATAGGTACATTATACTCTAGCATTTCAGAAAAATGTCTACTCTTTTTGCCTACAATATTTAGATTTAGATTCATTCTTTGTGCGAGAGCAGCAATTCTAGTTTCTAGGTATGGTGTTAATTCTTCAACAACAATCAGAGTTGACAGTGCATTGATAAATTCAGAGAGTTTCTTCTCTGGAAGTGGAAAAATTGTTCCTAGTTTAAATACAGGTAGATTGATACCAAGATTCCGCATTGCTTCTTTGACATGAAGAAAACAAACACCTGCAGTGAGTATCCCCACACTGCCGCTGCCTGGCACAACTGAATTGAAGTCAGTCTTTTCAAAGTCTTCTTTGATTGCTTCAGCTTTTTCTAAGAGCCTAGCCTTCAGAGCTCGTGCAACTGATCCAACTGTAAAATATTGACCCTTGACATCAGCCCATTTGTTCTTCTTGAATGGTGACCTATCCAGTTTTCCAAGATTGACTATTCCTCTTTGATGATTTACTCGAGTAGTAGTTCTCATGATGACAAGTGTCTTATGTTTCTCTGAAACCTCGAATGCCCATTTAGTCATATCAAGCGCTTCTTGAGCTGTAGATGGCTCAATCATTGGAACATATGCAGCTTCGCCAAAATATCTTCCATCTTGTTCAGACTGTGATGAATGAGCATAGGGATCATCAGCAATCAAACAGACGCATCCTGCATTGAGACCTGTGTATCCAATCGAAAACATTGAATCACTAGCTACGTTCATTCCAACACTCTTCATAGAGGTAAAGGAACGCATTCCTGACATAGATGCACCAGCTACCGTTTCTAGCGCAACTTTCTCATTAGCAGCTATGTGCATTTTGTAATCTCCAAAATGCTCCAAGACTTCTCCAAATGTGTCTAATATTTCTGAAGTAGGTGAACCTGGATAAAAAGCTACAATCTTTGCATCTGATTCTAATGCTCCTCTAACTACAGCCTCATTGGCAAGCATTAGCGCAGGACCACTGTCAGTCCGCTTGACATCTTCTATCGTCATATAGAGTTCTCTCTCCAAATTCCTATAGTAGTATAAGCAACGATTTCAATCCAACATAAGGATTGGCTTGCAGCAGTGGTGTAAAATGATGATTGGACTAAGATACTACACTATCGAATGAATCATTGAATTTCTAATACCCCATCCTGAATTAGCCACCAGGGCTGCCTTTCCAAGGTGAGTCCTTCCACATTACATCCCAGATTAAATCCTCAGTGAGAGTTTCAGGTTCAACAACCGTTTTGTGAAGTTCCTTCAATAATGCATGATGTCTAATTTCATCCTCACGTATCATCATGGCAATTGTTTTTACTTGATCACTATCGCTCTGTTCAGCCAGCTGTCCATAGGTTTCAACAGCCTTTTCTTCCATCTTGATATGAGCTTCAATGCCTCGAGCAATCTTGTCACGCTCCTTTTCACTGATGAAAGGTGTAGGTCCTTCAACTGCTTTCCGAAGCGATTTGAGTAATTCTGAATGTTTTTTGGAATCTGTTGATACTGCTAGGAGGAGATCCTTTACGAATACATTTCCTAGTTGCGCAACATTCTCTTTGACAATCTCTATAATCTTTAATTCAAGCTGGATTTGTTTATCGATGAAAGCGAGAGTTTCTTCCTTGTTCATGTCTGGTTCACTCCAGATTTCTCTGAAACATTTGGTTCATCTTCCACTTAAGGCTATTCTCAAAGGGATATCTTGATGTTCTGTCTGTTTCATAATTTATATCAGTATGGACACAAACCAGTTCACTACACGTATTTGGATAATGGATGGAACTATGCTATGGTCAAAGCAGTTTTGTATACAGCACCAAAATGTCCATACTCGAAATTAGTAAAGGAGTTCCTCAGAGATCTCAATGTTGAGGTTGAAGAGAAGAATGTTCTAACGAATCCTGATGCTTTTCATGAACTCAAGGAGTTAAGTGGTCAAATGGCAGTCCCAGTGACAAAAATTGATGGAGATTTCTTTGTCGGGTTTGATCGAAGAGCTGAACGAAGACTAAAACGAAAACTAGGGGTGTGAAAGATGTACGACTTTGTGATAATTGGCTCTGGAGTGACAGGATACGCTGCTGCAATGTATGCTGCCCGGTTGGACCTTAGTGTTGCTGTGATTGGAGATGTCGAGGGCGGGACTATTACTCTTACTGATGATGTTGCTAATTATCCAGGATATATTCAGCTCACCGGTCAAGAACTTGCTGAAAAACTAAAGGAACATGCCTTGGATTATCCAGTCCTCATTGAAACTGGTATGGTGATTGATGTTTTCAGAACTGAGGAGAACATCTTCTATGTTGTAACAGAAAACAAGACTTTCTTGGCTAAATCAATTCTCTTTGCAACAGGTATGAAGGAACGTGAGCTTGAAGTTCCAGGTCATGATGAATTGAAGAATAAGGGTGTAAGTTACTGTGCATTGTGCGATGCACCTTTGTATAAGGAGAAAGTTGTTGGTGTTGTTGGAGGAAGTGATAGCGCTGTCAAAGAAGCCTTGCTATAATCATAAATGAAACTAATGTGACTGAGATTCTTGGGGAACAGAAAGTCATAGGAGTAAAACTCGATAGACCCTACAATGGCAAAGACACATTGTCACTTGATGGGATTTTCATTGCAATTGGTGGAATTCCTCATTCAGAGCTTGCGAGGAAGCTTGGTGTAGAACTTAACGAAAAGGGCGAGATCAAGATAGACCGCTCAAGTCGTACCAATATTGAGGGTGTATATGCTGCAGGTGATGTAGCTGATACAGAATTCAAGCAAGCAATCACTGGTGTCGCTGAGGGTGTCCACGCTGCCTACCAAGCGTACAAGTATGTAAATGAGAATGAATTCATCTACACCCGCCAGACAATTTGAGATTTTCTAATCAGCTTTCAAAGCAATTCGCCAAGGATAGAGTTCTGCATGGAAGATTCCTGCTTTAACTGCAGGATCGTTCTTCATAATTTCAATAGCCTCTTCTCTTGATTTTGCTTCAATCATCGAGAGTCCAATCAAGACTTCAGAAAACCTTCCTGCCATGGTGAGAATTCCATCACTAAGAAGGCGTTGGAGATACTTGAAATGCTCAGCAACAATCTCATTTGTGCCTTCAATCCCATAATCATTGGCAGGTCTCAACATTATAACATAAGATTGCGTTTCCACTGTGAATTACACCTACTCTTCCAATAATCAATCCCGAAATGTCAAGTGTCAATGGCTTCAAACAGCTTCTCAACAAACATATCGATAGGTGATAGGCCATCAATTGTGATGGTTTCATTGATAATAGTCTTAGGAACACCATAGACCTCATACTTCATTGTCAATTCCTGAAACTCAAGTGACTCGATCATCTCGGATGAAATGAGTGGATTGATAATCGATGCTTGATGTGCTAGCCGAGTCATATCAGGACAGTATGGACATTGTGGTGTGACAAAGACCTTGATGTTGACTGGTTTGTCAATTGAAGCAATGTCTTCAATGATATCAGGTGGTAATGGTGCTGTTCCAGTTGATACATCAATAATAGAACCAACTAAAGCTCCAAACTCATGACCCGCAGGAATACCATAGAACTTCACATTATACTTGTCTTTTCCATGAAGCACAAGCGCTGGATGATGTTCCACACCCATCTTTTTTGCATCATCAGTATCAAGAGCACCTTTATGCTCTACTATTGTAATCTTGTCAGTCAATTCTGCGAGTTGTTGAACCATATCTTTCACATCATTACAATATAGGCAGCTCCTTTCTTCTATGAAGAGATGAATTGTTACATTATTGATGATATTTGTAAAGAGTTCTCGAACTTGTTCTCTAGTAGCATCATCCATTTCCACTACCATCTAAATCACATCCTGATTTTTCATCAGTAAGTAGTAGTTATATTCGCTTTGATTTGTAAACTTTAAAACTCCTGAAAGTTTGACAAACTTTCAGTTTCATTTGCTGTGTTCGTTGCAGATTCCTCAACTACCTTAACTACAGCTTTTCCATTGAGTTTCATGATTTTTAGCATCTCGAATTGAGATTTGATCGTAAAACTCTCCCCTTCTTTGAGATGGTCCATCACACCACGACCAAGAGGTCCATTAAGGTACCTCGAATACATATTCGCTATTTTAGCGATTTCTTGCTCCCTCGATGACATTGCAAGTCCTCTATCTCGCAAATCAACTCTTCTGAGATATTCCTTTATTTAAATCTAATAGAGGTGCGCGCGAAACAGTGTTTTATACCCACTTTATTCTATTCTCTTCTAAAAGCTCCTCGATTGCTAATGGCACATCGTCTTCATCCTTCAAACGCTTGTTAGCATGAAGCTCAGTATCATCACTAACCCCAAAGTCTTCAAGTTCACTACAGCTGAATAATGGTGAAATGTCTAATTCTGAGAATTCATTTTCCTCAGGATGGTCGCTGAAGAGATAGAGCTCTGTGAGTTCCTCGCAGTTCTCAAGTGGTGCGAGGTCAATCTTAGTTAATCGATTTCCCGCAAGATCAAGACTTGAGAGTTGCTCTGCTTCAGCTAATGGACTAATATCTAGAGTAATGAGTCGATTCATCGCAAGTCCCAAGCGCCGTAACTCAGTACATATTGATAGTGGCGAAAGATCAATCTCTTCAATCTGGTTTCCGCCCAGTCGAAGTATTCGTAGATCGGGGCAGTTTTTGAATGGTGAAATGTCTATAGTTTTGAGTTGGTTGTGATGAAGATACACAAACCTCAGTTTAGTACAATTGGATAGAGGTACGAGGTCCACGCTCGAGAGCTTATTGTACATTAAATTCAATTGCATAAAATTGGAGCAGTTCGAAAGTGGAGTCAAATCTATAGTTTTAATTTCATTGTTTTCAATATCAAGAGTTTCTAGATTCTCGCATCCAGCTAATGGTGAGATATCGATATCACTCAATCCGTTATTGAATAGCCTTAACCTTCTGAGAGTCTTTGAAGAACCAATTGGTTTCAGATCTACAGCTTTGATTCGGTTCGATCCCAAATTTATTTCCTCTAAGCCCTCACATTTTTCAAGTGGCTTTAGATTAATTGACTTGAACTGATTCTTGAAAAGGCTCAGCTTCAGTAGACTAGGACATCTGCTCAGTGGTGCGAGGTTGATTTCTTCAAGTAAATTCCCACCCAATTCAAGCTCCTTTAGTTCAGGAATCGCAATGACCGTTTCAAGGTCAATCATTGTGACTCCTTTTCTTGATAGGTCGAGGATGGTTTCTTCTTCATCAACCTCAAGTTCACGTGTTTTTCCTTCCTTATCGACATAGATGATTATGGGATCTTCCACCATGAAACTCTCTCCAATATCTTCAGAATTTATTTCATTCTCCACATTAAAGTATTCAATGTTCCGAATACCGAAACTCTATGGTTAGGAGTATTCGAAAAATGTTAATGTTGGATGATGTGTCATTTTTCCTGAGTCTCGTAATGCAAACTGAAGAAGAACGAAAATCTACTCTCAAAGACGAAGTAGCTTCAATTGAAGCTGGAGTATTTTTCATCATTCAACTGTACATTTTCATGTATTATTATGACTTCCAAGGAGTTGAACTACTAAGATGGATAGGCTGGTTATTGTTTATTCCTGGTTTTCTATTCATCACTCTAGCAACAACAGCTTTGAGGAAACATGGCTTGCCTGAGGAAGGAAAGGGTTGGGTATTCACTACTGTTTTGGTACAACAGGGTGTTTATGGAATAATTCGGCATCCCTTTGCCCTTGGATGGTCGATTCTAACTGTCGCTTTAGCTTTAGTTTCACAATTTTGGTTGAGCATCTTCTGTATGATTATCCAAATTCCTTTGATTATTTTTGATATCATACACGAAGAAGAAACAAACATGCAAAGGTTTGGACCAGACTATTTTTCCTATCAGACACACGTTCCGATGATGAATTTCCTTGCTGGTCTAAGATTGTATTTGAAAAAATGGAGAGCGAAAATTTAGAACATTCAGCAATTCCAAGTCATAGCCACTGAGTTATCTTTTTTAATGACAACTATCCGAACCCGACTATCTTATCTTTGGGATGATGATATATGGAGAAGAAGACTCTTGGCATTTTGTTAACAACTTCACCTTACACCTTCCAAAATAGCCACACGTTCTATGATCTATGCAAAGCTGCATTAGAGAAGGGGTACGGGGTTAAGGTGTTCCTGTTTGTTGATGGTGTTAATAATGCAAAACTGAACCAAGACCCTGACCCTGATAGACCAATGAATGACAAGCTTCAGGAACTTGCTGATGAAGGCGTTGAATTTCAAGCTTGTGGACTTTGTACTTCAGCTAGGGGTTTTGATCAAGCTGGTTCTGATTTTATTTCTGGGGTTGAAGTTTCAGGATTAACAGAGTTTGCTGAGATAATTGGAGAAGTGGATAGATTCGTATCACTATCTATGTAGGAGTGATAATGATGGAGTTTATAGAAAAACCTATACTAGTCCTTGTAACGAGTAGACCCTTTGGAAAAATCATAGCTGCTGAGGGTTGGCGTGCAGCGGTAGGAATGTTCGGAATGGACCACACACCTCAGTTACTTTTTCTTGGGAATGGCGTTTATGGCTTAATGAAGGACCAAGATATCATGCATATCCGAATGTTCAAATCAACATTCGAGAGCTTTGATGGTCGTATTTGTGCAAGTAAGAAGTCTCTTGAGGAGAGGAACATCTCTGCTGATGAAATCTTCGAGAACGTGGAAGTTCTAGAAGAAGAAGAAGTTGCGAAAGCATTTGTCGAGAATGAAATTGTACTGACATTTTGAGGAGGAAATGAAAGTGAGGTATCTAATTTGGCTCTCTAATCAATGTACCAGCGTAAGAGAAATAATTGAGGTTATGAAGACACAGGGTATCGAAACTGATTTACTATTAGTTCAAGACGGAGTATATCTCGTAGACAAAGGTTGTCCACATACAGCTGAGATCCAAGACCTTAAGGTCAAAGTTCACGCCTTAAAACAACACATAGAAGAACGAGGTATTAGTGCAAGACTAGTTGTTGATGTGGACCAAATTGAGTATCCTGAGTTGGTTGACCTGCTCATGGAGAAATATGATAAAGTCATCTCTTTATAGATAAAGTAGTAAAAGAACATGAATAAAAACGAGGGTGAGAATCAAGTGTCTGAGAAGATCTATGTTATCAGTTGTAGTCAAGATTTATTGAGTCTTGGAATGGACAGGTTGAGAACTGCTGTTGATGGTATGGAGGAGCGAACTCTTTCATTAGACTGGTCGAAGGTAAGATTAGTTCCCGTAATTGCAAATGAGAAGGTTGCTTTCACTGTGGGAGAACAACAATTTGTACCGATAAAGCCAATCTCAATTCCAGCAAATGCAGTAGTAGTCCAATCATATTATGGTGTCAACGGAATGGGTCATTTATCATGCATAGGCTCGCAAGAGTTCAAAAGACCTGATGAAGACAGGACTGCGGATATGTCTATATTTCAATCGAGAATCAAAGCCTCTGTCCTTAAAGGAGACCTGCTTGGTCAGGTTTTGATAGTTCCAGGCAAGCAACATGCTTAGTAAAATCAAATTCTATTAATGAGGACAAGTTCTTTGGTTTCTATACAATCAGAGACCCCGTAAATAACTTGGCCTCAATCTACTTTCATCATCACTTCTAATTATATCTGATAGAACCTGCACCATTGCTTCTTTATCCCTGCCAAGTGTACCTCTAATTGGCAAGTAGTTTGAGGCGTGATTTGTCCTGAATATGCAATTCGTTAGCTCAAGTCCTTCAACTAGGATTTTGAGTTCCTTTAGAATATCCATTGGGTCCATTGGCTCAAACTCTCGGTCTTTAATCATCTCGCTTATCCGTGTGCCTGGAGGTGTCATCAGCGTTAAAGCTCCAATGTATTCTGGATCAATTTCGTTGAGTGCTTTCGCTGTTGCCTGTGCATGTCGTTCAGAGTGTTCCAGACCACCGAGTCCGAGAATGATTGTGAGCGAAAGTGGTATACTCGCATTCCGAATCTTCTTGCATGCATCAATGTTCTCCCTGGAACCCACACCCTTTCTAGCCCAGCGTAGTAATTCATCATCACCTGTTTCAAGTCCTAGATACACAATGCCAAGACCTGCATCTTTGATTGATATCAGGTTATCAACTGTCTTGTCCCGTACGTCTCTTGCATAGCCATAAATCCCTACACGCTCTAGCATTGGCAGCTCTGGTTTCAGTACATTCAATGTTTTGATTAATTCGTCAGTTGACATAGCAAGAGCATTACCATCAGCTAAAAAGACTCGTTTTACATGTTGCTTATACTCATGAGGAAGTGTGTTCAAATCTGATTGTACACCTTTTGCACCTCGAACCTTGTAGCTCTTCTGTTTATATGAAACACAAAAAATGCAGGCATTATGAGAACATCCTACTGTGGCTTGAAGTATTAAACTTCTAGCCTCACTCGGAGGTCTCCAAATACTTCCTTCATAGGGGAGCATTGAACATCACTATAATTAGGATTCAGAGAATAACTCCTCATCATCTTTTGGGTCTAACGTATGAACTAGAAACTGGCTGAGAATAGCAATGGTTTTTCGAGAATTCCATAAGGTCAAAAGGACAAAATTGTCAGGGTGAAAATCCGAGGTTTGATTTAGATGACAAACCATGAAGATGCATTTGAAAGGACTGAAAAAATCATTAATTACTTTCATCAACTTTTAGTAATGGCAAAAGAGGAGGGAGACATCGGTTTTGCTAGTTTTAACACCGTATTTGACAAACTGATGCCCATCCAACAAAATAAGCTCAAAACAATAGTGGGTAATCAATTTGAAACTCTAATGAATAAAGGTTCCATTGTCTGTATAGGAGTGAGTTATAGAGGTCCAATCATGGATTGCATTAATTATGTAACAGAGGATGGTGTTGATTATCAACTCTGGAATAATTACGCATCGGAATACAATAGGCTCAACCAAATGCTCAATCAAATGTCTAAAGACATAGCTACTCATTTTGGTGGTATACCATTAGATGCAACAATCGGAGGTATAATCGATAAGATCAATCACGTATCAGATTATTTTGGGATGGTTCTTTCTCATAGGATCGTCGCGGAAAACTCCGGATTAGGATGGCGTGGAAAAAATCAATTAATCATTCATGACCGATTTAGTTGTGCTATCCGATTTGCATCCATCATTGTACCTTACCCACTGAAATATGGTGAGAAAGGTGAATCACAGTGTGGCTCTTGCACTGCATGCGAAGATGTTTGCAGTTTCATTAGGAACAGAGAAAAATTGCCAGATTATCGTGAAAACTGCAGAAGATATATTCTACATCTCAAATTACAGGGAATCGAGAGAGACATCTGTGGGAAATGTATCAAAGCTTGTTACCTGAGTAGCATCTTCAAAGATGTATTCGAACTTCCGCTCTAGATTTGTTGCAAGATTAATAACCATTCAGGAGTAACTGTAGGTAAGTAGATTGTTGTTCTTGTAGAGCAATATGGGAATCATGGTCGGAGGCATCAAAACGTTCACTAGTCTAGATTTGATTTCACTCTCAGTCGGAGTTTCACCTATCAACAGATTTAGCATATTATTCTGGCAGGAACTAGAAGATTTACTAGGTCCCATCTTAGGACCCATTGTAAGAGGGTTCTTTGAACCAGTATATAGAACATTTGAAGACACTGTCTTTAGATCTCAGTTCATGTTTACAGTAATTTGGACTGCGATGATCATTTGTGGTCTGGTCTTTGTGATATATGAAGCTCCTAGTTTCTTGAGTTGGATCATGGGAACTCAACCTACAACACCCAAAAGACAAGCAACCTCTAGGCCAAGTAAAACACGAGCTCAACGAGTTTCAGAGGATTCCCATAGAGTCACAAAATCCAAAGTACAGGAAGAGCGAGAGCGATTAAAAGCTGTAGTTGAAAGATCGGGAGTCAAGGTTCATTCCTCAGTCAGACGAATGAAAGAAGAGCTACTTCTAGATGTGTCTGTACATAACGGAAGTAATCATCAGATTGACATGGTGGTTGTAGATATTGACCTGCCTGTTGATATTAACACGGCAATTGGGTCTTTCAGAATGCAAAGACTTGGTACAATTGGAGTCGATGAAACCCAAGTTGCTGAGTTCAGACTTCAGGAACGTGGGGGCGATATCACTAAAATCGGTGGTCATGTTGAGTTTCTTAGTGCCTCTTATGAAGTATCAAAGATAATGCTGCCACAGCCAGAGATTGTGGAATAGAGTCCGATTAATACATATCATATCCGGATGACGCCAGTCTTTGTTGTTCGTCAGAACCTCCACGGAGCATAGCTGTTGATTTCATGTATTCTCCATAATCTTCCCCAAATCTTGAGAGCATCATCTGATCCTCATAACGTGCCAAGATGTACCAAACTGCTATGCAAATTGCCACAGCTGGAATCATCATAAAAGACCTATAGAAACAGGCATAGGCGAGATTCATGTAGATCATGGCTGCAGATATTGGTTGTCTGATTTTAGCATATATTCCCTTGCTTAGAAAGTCTTCAAGATCAGCAGGTCTGATTCGAGATTCTTTGAAACTATGTGCTTTGGTTAGATATCGAATGAATTTCAAGCTAAAATAACATCCGCCCATAACGAAAATGAAATCCCAAAGATCTGCAGTGGGTTTCATCAATCCCGCACCATACCATAACAAACCTGCAAAGTTGAAGATTGCTAGTAATGGCCGCCAGAAGTTATACATCCCAATTGGTCCTGATGTATCTGAACTCATCTCTCGTTGTTACCCTCATATCTGATTTTATCTTGAAGAAAGATAACTCTTAGCCATAACCTTGATTTTAAATTGATAAAAAGGGGTGTTTGAATAGCGGCGTATACCAACGAATAATTGCCATCATGATTAAAGAACCAAATCAAACATTATTCAATTTAGATTAGGTGGTTTACAGGAGTATGTTATATTATATCTCAATCTGGGCTTAAATGGGCTTGTAATTTTTTTGTACACGTTGTCAATTTATCATTGTAAACGTTGATGAGATGATGTGACTTATCCGTAAGAATTCAGTGTAAACGTTAAGCTATTTCGCGCCATTCAAAAAGAGTGGAAGCTAGAACTCTAATGTATAAGCCTATTTGTATCGTATTTTCTTATTTCTATATTGATTTGTATTGATTATAGCCTAAAAAATCTCAATTTGTATTGTAATAGGCAACTTTCATAGAATGGAATATGGCGCGAAAAGCTTGCGTTTACTATAGAAACCCTATTTCTTTATATTTGGGATAGCGTGTACTCTCTTTTGTCTACCGCCGGGAGGGTACGACACATATGATGATGTTCAGCAGAATGCTCAGACGACAGGGTTTCTATCGAGTTAAAAACCAAGACGACCCAGTATACATGAAGCACGGGGTTGGACTTGGTGGTATTTATGTGAGGATTGAACACAAAAAAGCGTTGATACAGGTTCGAGATCTTGGAATTGAAGAAGAGTTCACCAAGGTCAAGAAGCTTGAGAATTTTATCAATGAACTTGAAGATCAAGCGTATCGTGAGAAGTGTTTCATTGTCCATCGAATGCGAGGCACTGGGTCCTAATTCTCCTCTCTCTCTTTACTGGCCTGGCGAAAACTCGCTGGGCCACTCTCACTCTAACTATTTTGAGAGTGGTTCTTATACTAAACCACAGAATCCAGTATGGGGCAGAATGTGAGAGATACCGTTGTTTCATTTCTTCGTGCAATCAACAATGGTGATTATGTTGCAGCTTTTTCTATTCTTGACAAGATAGTTACTGTAGGTGAAGTGGAACTCTTCTCTATGATGTTAGAACAAATTATTCTGTGGGAAGGCAATCCTTCACGCTACAAATTGAAAGTTCGTGATTGTATTGCAGAATATCTTGGATTTGGAGCTGTGTATTTTGCTATTTTGAAGCCTTCATATGCTATATTCAAAATGGTGTCCGGAGTTTCAAGTAGAAAGGAAGCGCGAGATTTTCTAATTCAAACCGTCATAGAATTGGTCACGAAAAATTCTCCCCTTGTCGATTTATCGTTTGTAGAAATAGATACACTGAAAGAAACGCCCTATGTCGTCCTAATCCCATACACATTATCAAAAAGAGCCTATGAGCTAGAAGGCTGTAAAATTCCATATTCATATCATCTCTCTACTTCTGGTGAGGAACTGAAACATAGATATTGTCTTGCAGATCTTCAACAGACTCACTATGGAAGGAAAATTCTGAATGCGTTCAATTTCGATGGTGATTATCCAATAATAGGACAATCTGACTTTTTAATACTCCAAGAGATTTTGCAGTCTTTCGGGTATGATGTGAGTTCAATGATGGTCGAAGTGTCTGAGGAAGATTGGTCCCAGCTCATCATGAAGAGAGTTCAATATCTTGGACTAAAGTGTAGGGAATCAGATGAAATGTGGCTCCTTCACACAACCTACATGGCAATGATAAGATTTGGATCTGAGGACATCAATATACGGGAAGAAGCTCTTAGAACTATTGAGGAGGTCGAAACCAAACATTGTAATGACGCGTTAGTACCATTACTTGGAAATGGTACAAAGTCTTTGAATTTGAGAGTAATTAGGATATTCGAATCTACACATGATTATTCAAAGATAGATTGTTTGTGTAGTCTGATTCCTGAATCAACTGGTGCTGAAAGGGAATCACTCTTCAAAGCTATCTCGGTCATTGAGTCGGCTCAATATTTCACACCTGGTGGAATTCCTTCAGCTCAACCAAGAATTGAAACGTCTACTGAAATACATAATCAAGAAGTGACTTCAAGATATCTAGAAGCTTTGAGCAAGCTCTCAAAAGCATCATCTCCCGATGCTAAAATTGACTCCGTTCAAGCATTATCTGCATTTCAAGAAAAAGGAATAGAGAATCATCTCCGACGACTCATGGATGATGAAAATCCAAGAGTTAGATTTGCTGTACTGGAAGCTAGTCATGATCTCCCAAAAAATCAAGCAGCAGATCTTGTCCGTTTGGGACTACAAGATGATGATGCTACAATTAAGAATAAAGCTCTAGACCTCCTTGAAGAAAGATGGTCAGATAGCTATTTGTAAAGCCAAAGAAAAGAAATAAAATAGCTAGCTATTTGTTGCTTGTTGAAGCTCTGAAGTATC
This sequence comes from Candidatus Thorarchaeota archaeon SMTZ1-45, assembly GCA_001563335.1. Classification (GTDB taxonomy): domain Archaea; phylum Asgardarchaeota; class Thorarchaeia; order Thorarchaeales; family Thorarchaeaceae; genus SMTZ1-45. The sequence goes on from LRSL01000058.1 coordinate 57,201, forward strand.
AAGCCTTTCTTAATTTTGAAACCAAATATCTTGGGGCAGCTGCAAGAATTGCACTTCTGACTGGTCGTATTCCAGCAAGCATCTCTGCAATTATTCGAGTTGTTCTCTCTGAACTCAGAAATGTAGTGCCCAACGAACTTGATCCTGATTCAAGGAATCGTTTTTGCAACCAGAGCCCCCACTTAAGATCAGAACCAAATGAGCTAGTCCATAATCGTTCATATCTAGATAGGCGATTGTCTGAAAAGTCTTTTTTTTGAATGCAATCTGCTGCAACATCGGCAGCACTATGGCCACCTAACATGGAATAGTAAATACCCTCTCCTGTAATGGGTGAACAATGACACGCAGCATCTCCTGCAAGCATAATCCGGTTACCATATGAGGGTTTGACTATTCCTGCTAGAGGCATTAATGCAGCCTCTCTATTCACAAGCTCCGCTCTTGCATTCTGGAGTTCACTGGATGTAGGCTTCTTGTTTTCAACGAGTTCATCCAAATATGATATTGTTCTCTTCTTGCTCGTTCTAACTATTTCCACTATACCTCCAGTACCCAAAACGGTTTCATATTTGCGAGGAAATGACCAAGCATACCCCCTCGGAGAAAATTCACTCCCATAATAGAAATCATTCACAATTTCTAGTGGGTACTTTGTTTTCATTTGGTATTGAACAGCATATCCTATTTGTGAATTCATAGGTCGACTTCTTACTGGTGTAAATCGAATCGTAACTGGGTTTACACCACTTGCATCAATGATGAGATGTGATGATAGTAAACCAGTTTCATTTCCCTTCGTGTATCTTACTGTACATTTATCCTTGGTAGCTTCTGTTTCCCCACATTCGGTGTTAAGCCAAATCTCTTCAGAGCTTGTTTCTATTTGATTCAAAAGTGTTACACCTAGAACTTCTCGGCTGACGTTTACTCCAACTCGGTTTTCAAAATCAACTCTTTTCATTTCAAGTCCAGGGAACTTCATTCTGATTGATTTGACATCATGAGCGCTGGGGATTTGTTCCAGTCCAAATTCTTCTAACGCTCGAGCAGGAATATATCCTCCACATGCCTTGTAAGCTCCTGGTTTGTCCTCTCTTGAAATCAACGTGTACTCTATTCCATATTCTGAAAGCCTTTTCGCAGCTGAAAGTCCTGCAGGTCCTGCCCCAATTATTATTACATCTGTATCTACAGTCATTCTTCTAGATGTTTTCTTGTGAAATGGTCCTAATATTTTTGGTCTAAATGATAGTAAACGTTAGAATTGTCTGAAATCATTTTAGCAAGATTTGCGTGTACTGACCTATGTTTTCTTCAAGGAGGGGTGTACCCCTGGCCAGCAAGGGGTGATTTTCTCGGTCAGTACACGCTTGCTCGCTATTTCCGTTTAAGTACACGTTGGTTTTTTTTGAGGAGCACATCATGAAGGGAGGAGAGAAACTGAGTCGAGAAAGTATGAAACTGTACTCGGACGCGAGATCTTTACTCCGGCTGATGCTACGCGACTATTTCAGGAGTGTGAAACAGAGCGTTTACTACATGTTATTGATGTACACCTTGGTATATTGGACCTTGTAATATCTAGAACATTGTATCTAACAATAGATCGTGTATCTCATTAGTCAAGATGGGCTTGTTTTGTAGAGTGATAATGGCAAAGATCGATATTTACTACCCTTCAGGAAAGCATTTAGAAATGAATTTCAGAGAGTTTTTTGGGTGTATTAACTTTTTTCGATAAGTTAACAATAGTTTAATCATTATAGTCTTATCGCTCAATTCTTGTCGATTTTTCGAAAGTTTTATTTAAACAATTAATTTTATTTTACAATAATTGTCTAAATAATAATTATTCCTATATTTGGTACAAATAATACCATTATAAGGAATTACGAGGCACTATCAAATTATTAAAGATCCATAGGTAAAATCTTTGGTATTGAATCTATGCCAAACTAAATACTATCAAGAGATCATAATCTAACCAACATTGTTGCTTGTTATTTTTCCACATACTCAATTTTCGTATTATATACATCATTATATAGAAACATCATTAAAGAAGCAGGGTTATTTACGCCAAAATGTAGTAGTACACGCATATTGAGTATGAGTGTATGCTTATTATAGCAATTCATTCTATATCTATATTTGATAATCGAATATAAGTAAATTAGAGAAAATAATGTGTATATCTATAAATCAGTAATTTTGAATAAGATGAATCGAATATTGTTTTTCATTTTATTGGCGCATTTATATCTGATTCAATTATGAGTTCCTCTATATAGTTAATAATAGAATATATTAGGGGTATTAATTGAAATATATTAAATATATAACTAAAATATTTAATAATCAATTAATTATTAAAAATATAACCACTCAGTAAATAATCGCTTTCGATTTTTCGAAAACTCAAGAAAAAATAGTAGATGTCATTTGAAATGGCAGATCGTCATTTCTAATAACAGGTCAATAATCCTTTAATTTAAACGCAATCGAACCCATTAAAACGTGCTTGATACTACCTAAACGACTCATAACACTGCTAATTACAAATGATTTGCTTTCATGCAAAGTAGTATTCTTCTATAGACAATATTGTGTAATAGCTTGCGAGAATATTTTCGTCAATACTCAGTCGCATATTCATTTATTTGTAGAATCGACGTGTACAATTCTGCCATCGTAAGGGACAGAGAGCAATGTCGCACACCAGCAGTTAGATACAAACTCTATTAACATTGTAATCCTCCCGTGATAGACACAATTCCAAGGTTGGAATAGCCATATGGTCACAATCTTCATAGTTGATGATGAGGCGATTCTTCATAGACTCTACAAAGATGTCTTCAGCATCAAAGGACACGAAGTTGTGGCAGATGCATATGATGGGTCTGAAGCAATTGAGAAATTCAGTGCTTTAGATCCTAAACCTGAAGTCATCATTTTAGACCATCGCATGCCCAATAAAGATGGCCTCCAAGCGATGAAAGAAATCCTTGAGATTGATCCCAAAGCTAAGATTGTTTTCATCAGTGCTGATGCAAATGTAAGGGAACAGGCTATGAACAAAGGTGCAGCAAGTTTTGGTCTGAAACCTGTGACTATTCGTCACATGCTAGACCTCGTTGAGAGTGCTGTGTCTGATTGAGAATCTATCTCGACAACATTGAGCTAAATCCTAGGGGGCAGGAATGATCTGACAGAAGTTCCGCATTCTGGTATCATCGTGGCAGGAGAGATTCCCCTATTGAGAGTTTTATTGAAAATGGCTCTTGAGGATGCAGGTTTTGATGTCGTGGGAGAAGCTGATGATGCCCAAAGTCTTATCGTAATTAGTCAATCCATGAATCCTTCAGTTGTTATTATTGATTTTAATATGGAACAGACAGACCTTGTCCGTCTCATTGAGGATTTGCTTGATATTGACCCAGTAATTGCGATAATAATCATATCTGATCCTATAGATAGCGTAGGTGAAACTGTTCTTTCAGCTGGTGCAAGAGCATTTCTTCAGAAACCATTTAGTATGTATGATATGACTGATACTGTTAGGAAAGTAAAACCCATCTATTGACCAACATATGGCACATTTTCCATTTAGAAGCAATAATACATGATTGATTTTCAGTGCCCAATACATCCTCGAAACCTATATCTCACGCTTTCACCCTTTTTTGCGAAGAAAACCACTAGAAGTCTTTTGATAGCCATATAAAGCCAAATCAAAGAGGAGCAGGAACTAGTAGGCTCATCAAAAAATGGTGATTGAGACGGTGCAAGACAACCCAATAATCCCAGAGTTTATGATGTATACGACAGGATTAGAGGCTAGTGAAATTGAAGAATTGCGTAACCGAATCTCTCAATATTCCCGCTCTAACAGGGACCGGTTCAGGCTCTTCACAGATATTTTGCTTGAATACGTTGGAAGTGGAGAATGGAAGAATCGTAGTCCTGCTTTTCTTGCGATGTGCGCAAAGGGTAGCTTTCTAAGAGGTATGTATGGATACAATCAGATTCTTGCAAAAGAGCAATCCAATTTAACAGCAAAAGGATATGCCGCAGCAGCCTATTGTCGTCAAAGTCTTGATCCTCGTTGGTTGAATAATCTCCGGAATATCACCAACCAGGCTTGGCAATCGAAAGATTACATTGCATTTGCTGAATTATCTGGTCAGCTTGCATCTGTTCTTATTGACTTGGGATATACTGATCATGCCCGTGAAGTTGCTTCAGAGAGTATAGAGAAAGTAACCCAAGCAACTGCAAAGGATACATCCATTCGAAATATGGTTCAAGCTGCTCTCCTTCGAGCAAGAATTATTCTCGCAACCATAGCTGAGACTGCTGAATCTCGTGAGGAGGCGCTGATTCGATTGGACTCAGCACAGGATACTGCAAAGCATCTTGATCACCAGCTGGCTCTCACAGATATCAAGTTTTTCAGAAGTCGTGCTTTAGAGGAGTTTTACGAACATGACAGAGCACTGAGTCTTGTTACAGCTGCACTTCGGCAATATGAACGGATGGGATATTTGCAGGGAGCTGCTGATGCTCGAAATCTACGAGGAGTTATCCATCTGAATATGGGTCGATTACAGGAAGCCCGTGACCAATTCGAAGAATTGCTAATTATTCAACAACGGCTTAACAATCAGATAGGTCTTGCTGCAACACTCATCAATGTTGGAGAGATTGATCGAACCCTTGATCAGATTCAACAAATGGAAACTTACAACCGTAGAGCTCTCGAAATTAGTCAAGAAGCAGAGTATGTGCGTGGAATTGTTGTAGCCACTGTAAATCTTGGTGATGTTGCTTTACGCAAGGGTGAAACTGAGGAGGCAATACGGCTCTATAACGAAGGAATTGAACTCTCAGAAAAAGCCGGAATGAGAACCACTCTTGCACTAACATTATTCTTGGCTGGCGATGCAAATTATATTCTACAGAGATACGATGAAGCTATCACTTGCTACAGACGAGCGAAGGATGTTTCAGTTGAAATTGACCATCTACTTTATGTATTCAATGCAGATGTGAGTGAACTTGTAACTATTTTAGAAGCTGAGAAAAAACCTGACCATAAACTCCTATCAATGATACGTTCAACTCTCGGCTCGATAGGCGACTGGTCAGATTCTCCAGAGTTCAGTTTAATGATGGATGTCCGAAAGAAAGTATTAGATGACCATACATGTGATAGTGATCTCTGCGTGTTTTTTGATGGTGAGAAGAGTTTTGAATGTAGAGTAGAGAGGATGGGTCTCCGAAAGGAATGCTTTGGAAATCTATATTGGATGGGTGGTTTGTGCCCTCATTTCAAAGATTTCTTGTCCAAACTTCGAGAATAGATTCAACAATCATAATCGCTACTGGTGCTGGATATGAACAATAACAAGAGGATATTGGTTGTTGATGATGATGATATCGCCACAAATTTGGCAAAAACATTTCTTGAGAAACATGGATTCGAGGTGATGTGATGCTTCCAATAATTGATGGTTTTAAAGTTTGCAAAGAATTGAAAGAACACATCAGTTTTAAAAAAACTCCAATTCTGATTTTGACTGCTAAAAATCGTATCAGTGATATTCAAAGAGGAAAATCTGTTGACGCTGATGAGTATATCATCAAACCTTTCTCATCGAAAAATCTTGTAGCAATAATTAGAAAACATTTCGGAATATTGTAAAATGGTGTTTTCCAAATCTATTCTATATCGACTATAATTTTGGTATCATCATCAGAATCTCTATCCTCTGATTGCTGAGGTTTCTCTGATAACATACTCTCGAATAGCCTAAGTGCTTCCTTAACTGTACTTGCCCACGCTTCTTCTCGTTCTTGGATAGAATCGTCCACCTGTTGGCGAATCGGATCGATGAGCGACCTCACTTTCTGACAGCTTTCTTCATCCCATTCTGCATATTCCATGATGGTTTCTATCTGCCTTATTATCTGGCTTCGAATAGATGCAAACCGCATTCTTTCCTCATCAAGATTCTCAAGTCTTTTATTGACTTTACCAAGCTCACGAAGGAGTTTTCTGACTGCTGTTACATCTGGTCTTGCTTCAGGGATAACAAATCCCTGTGGAACAATTAGACGCGTTCCTGTTCTTCCATGACTTGTGAGCCTGACTACAAAGGCATCAGGGAGGATTGTTGTTGAAAGACCAAAACGAACATTGAGACGATAGTAGACTCTATCGGGTCCAACTTCACTCTCTCCATGTTCACGTTCAACCAATCCTGCGTCTTGAAGTGCTTCAAGATGTTTAAACACACCACGCGGAGTTAGACCTAGCACTTTGCTCAACTCGTAGGGATATCTCTCACCTTGTGCTAAAAGACGAAGAATTCTCCTGCGTGTTTCGTTTCCTAAAGCCTTGAAGACTTTGTCAAGATCACTTGGTCCTTCTTGTGTCAACCGTTATCATCTTTCCATCGATATGATATTCACATGTCAGCTATACTGAATTACAGATAATCAACGCTTTCCCATATTCCATAGAGAAATATCAACCACTCAATATAGAGCTTGTCTGGTTCCCAAAAGTCAATCCCAGAAGTTGACATCCATTCTGGAAATACTTCGTCTTGTTTCAATTCCATTATATGCTCTCCAATTATTCGACTATTTACTAGGTTACTCGAGTAATTCTTGCTAGATTCTAGTTTATCTAAGATACCAATTGGTATCTTAGCATTTAAGGCTTGGCACATGACCATAATTTCAGTGGTCAGCTTTTCTACTATTTTCTAATCTTCGAACTGCTTTGGTCACGGAATCAGGTTGAGTGTGACTTCGATACCTTTCGTGACGTACGTCTGCTTTCTCATATATTGGTCCTTGTCCTGTAAGGAAACCTGTTGAAACTCCATCCTTAGATTGTATGACTGGTCTTGTTGCTTTCATCAACAGATACCGTAAGAACTCAAGATCTGTCACTTTTCGTCCCATTTTGCGTTGATATCGCATTTTTTCCTCTTCCCAGGTCAAAATATCATGTTCTGTGAGTCCTTTCAGTAGTTTATTTTTGAGTTCGCCCATGTTTTGTTCTCCATGAAAGTTAACCTTGTTAACCCTAATCTATGCTATATCATGTTGTGATACCTAGGGAATATCATTTTCAAAATACCCGGTTTCAAACCTTTGGGAAGATTTTGCCTGTCTTTTTCATATACTCCTCATAGTCAGATCCGAACTGCTTAATCATCATTTTTTCTTCTCTTTTCATTCGAGCATAGGTGAAAGGCACTCCAAATATTGCTAGAATTATAAGAGGAATGTTCGCAGTAAGGAGAACCATCCCAAAGTTGAACAAATTATGGACTGAATATAGAGGATGACGTACCCTGGAATAGGGACCAGTTGTGATGATTTTCTGTTCAGTTTTAGTTTCAAGAGCATATGAGTAGTGTTGACCAAGTGTTCTATGGACCCATATCATTAATGGAACAGAGCATACCAGAATTACGATACCAATCCAATGAAGCCAGAATGGAAAAACAAGGTCCGCCCAGGACATCCATGATGGTCCCCATAGAAACAGTCCGATAAGAAATAATTCCACATATGTCAGAACAACCAGCACAATCCCTGTCCATCCCTCTTGTTTAATAGCAGCTCGTCGCTCTGCTCCTGAGCGAGGTTTGTCGGGGTCTTTTGCTTTTCTTACATAATATATTCTGACAATCCAAAAGATTGCAAAAATTAAGACAAAGGTAACTCGATAGACTAAGTCAGTCATTTTGAGTTCTCATCATCCGTTATTCTCTTCTTCTGGTTCCTCGTCTTCAATTTTGGTAGTTACAGCTCTTCCCTCTGTGGTCGGAGCCGGAGTGAATCTTGCTTCAGCAGCTTTTGGTTTGTGATAAAGACTCTCAGAGCGAGTCTTGGTGAATTGAGTGACAGCTGTCCATGTCGCAGACCGATTTGCTAATGGCGTGAGCTTCTTGATTCTGAACATCACAATTGCTGCAACGTCAATCAGAATGATGTTCATTGCGAGAAGAAGCAGTGAACCGACGCCAATTATGGCAATGTCTGCACTAGCGTATATTGCACCCAGCATCATCATTAAAGCTGCATTTACTGCAGGAGGCATTAAAGCAGCAGATATTGCAACACCTACAAGGCTTGACATATCACCTCTAGTGACAGAAACTGCAACTGCTGGTCCTGATATGATTGCAACACCGACATCTATTGCTGAGAATCCACCTCTTCGAGTGATCTCTGTAATGACCATTGGTTCCGCTTGGAAATTATCCACTACACCTTGTACAAAATTAGCTGGTGTTCCTACAATTAGGATTGGTAGCATTAAAGCCATGACAATTCCAACTGCAAATGAAAGTCCTAATGATATCAGCTCATTCCTTGTACCTTTGATGAATAGTGCTCTATCCCTGACAACATATCCCAGAGCTACACCAAGCATTGGTCCCATCAATGGAGAGAGCAGCATAGAAGCAACAATAACTGTGATGTTATTCTGTATCAGACCAAAACCCGCCATGGCTGCTGCTAATATAGAGAATGCAATAAAGTCAAAACTCAGAGAGGCTTGCTTCTGGACACTCTCATATATCTCTTCAACCGCAAGCGTTGCATCTCTTTGTATCTTGGTGTCACTGATCTCTTCGGATTCACGTGGAAGAGTAGCTTTTAAGTCAAGTATGTCAATAAATCCGAATTCTACACCCACACCTCTGCTTTTTAGCTTCTCAATTGCCTCATTTGCCTGGCCATCAGTTATCCTAAATTGCAGTATGTGGGCATTGTCAGTGTTCATCTTTGTAACATTATTGATACCAAGGGCATCTATTACAAAATCAAACACTGCTTCAGTCTTTTCGTAGGGTACAGTAATTTGCACCTGTTTCACAGACGCACAGCTCCCATATTGACTTCGCAGCTTCATTGGAAATCTATTAAGGCTTTCTAGAAAACGAATTTCTATCAATTGTAATACTATTAATACCATTATAGGTCTTTACGCATCAAACACCAAGCTTTTCTTTGCTTCATATCTAGCAAAGTAAGAGGACGTAAGTATGGGTGTCATAGAGGTCTTTTTCGTTCTTGCTGGTTGGTTTGTTCTCTCACTTACAGGAGCATTAGCACCAGGACCTCTTTCTGCAGCAGTCATACAGCAAGCAAGTAAACATGGGCGACTTCATGGAATTCTACCTATGGTTGGTCATGCTCTTGTGGAGCTAGTGATTATTGCTGCCATTATTCTAGGTGTAAACTCTGCGTTTCTTGATCCTTACACAGATTTTCTTATGGGATTTGGAGGAGTAATTATCATTCTATTTGGGATTCTTGCTCTACGTGACTATAAGCAGGAATCCACAAAACCTACAGCTGAATTGAAACACGAAATGACCGCTACATCCGCATTGGAAGCAACAACTCAGGGAGCGCTCGTCAGTATCTTCTCACCATACTTCTTGCTCTGGTGGATTGCGGCAGGTTTCACAGCGATTACATACCTACTTGAGAATGTTCAGTGGAGTGTTGGAGCTGTACTCGTTGCTGGAACACTCATCTATTTCACTCATATCTCTACAGACTTCATTTTTGGGGCATTTCTGTCAGTTGGTGCAACCTATGGGAGTAAGAAGGCACAGGTCGATTCTAAAGTTGGTCGTCTGAATCTGGTTAATATCGGGATTGGTTTCTTTCAAATAGTTCTTGGTTTGTTCTTTGTTTTTCTTGCACTACCAGGTCTTTTTTTCGGCTCATAAGAAAACAAGTAGATACACAAATCAATACCGACTGGAATCAAGTTTCTCTGTCTAATGAACCACTAATCTCTTCGTCAAACACCTTCAAAATTATGAATCCTAAAAGTGCCCCCAGTAGAGTAGCGATTGTACGTTCTATTAGCATTACTGGAAAGATTACAAAACCAAAGACACTTGCAGGGATTTGAAGTAGGTAAACTGAACCCATAGCCATCATTGAATGGTCTAGCATTGCTCCAAGGAATGTAAAGGGAATGAGTTGGAGATACGATTTATTTGGATTAAATTCGAACCTCTTGATCTGAAAAATTAGAGAAACCACTGCAGCCAAAATATATGGTAGCATGAACCACCAAGCCTCATAGACTACAATCTCATATAGAACTATCACTATGATTAGATAAAGCATCGTCACAAAAGGTCCTGGAATTTCGGAATTTGCAATCTTAGTCGACCTCTTCAGTGACAACCCAGTGAATAGTGCAGCTACTGCTGGTCCAACAATGGTTGTTGGAATAATCAGATACACACCTCCCCCAATTGGAAGACTGACCATGGTGGCCACTATTCCTGCAATAAGTCCAAATCCAAAACCTCTCCATGGACCCAAGATGATTCCTATTAATGGGGCAACACAGATAGCAAAACTAAGGATGCTACTCAGACCAGCAGCTCCAATAAAACCACTCATTGGAAGTAATGCAAGAATCGCATAGAGTGCTATCAAAATAACACCTACTGCAACCTTCTTTGTTTGACTTGCTGCTCTGAAGAGTTCCATTTCTTGACTATCTGAATCTGGGGACAAAAATCAACCCACTCCGCGCTGCTTCTGCAAATTGATATCTCTTTATGACGCTTGCGGTAATCTGGAAATGGTAAACGTTTTAGGTAGGCTTGTTTCACGCGGCATAACACGGAGGCTTTCGTAGTGAGTAGCGAAGAGACCTTTGATGTAATTGTTGTGGGGGCTGGGTGCCTAGGTGTTGCATCTGCTTTCTATTTGCAGAAGAACAGCCCTGACAAGAGAATTCTTCTAATTGATAGAACCCTTGCAGCAGGTCAGGCAAACACTGCTATGAGTGCAGCCGCAGTTCGAAACATGTTTGCTTCATCTACAAATCAGCTACTCACTGACACCTCAATCAAGTACTTTGAGTATGTTCAGAAAGAGCTAGGCTATGATCTATTCTTTGAGAAGACTGGATATCTATGGCTACTCTCAGACGAGCAGTTCAATCATGAGAGTGTCAAAACATGGATGGAACGCATGGATAAATCAGGAATCAGTTACAAGGTCTACAACAAGAAAGAACTAAAGGAGATGATCCCAGGTCTCAATGTAGACTTTTCTGGAGATGAGGAAGCAGAACTCATGAACCTCCAAGAAGTGAGTTACGGTCTCTTTGGTGCAGACTGTGGTGTTCTTGACCCTACAAGATTGGTTGAGTATTATTTTGAGGAATTCAAAAAGATGTCTCATGTTAAACCTAGATTTGGGGTCGAGGTTGAGAAACTCCTCTTGGAGGCTGATCCAAAGTTAGACCTACCTGGTGAACCATATGTCTGGCAGAAGAAGAAGGTAAATGGTGTCATTACGAACAAGGGAACTCTTAGAGCTGATGTTGTCGTTCTTGCTGTTGGAGCATGGACAAATCAACTTCTTGACCCCATAGGTATCGATAGCATGACTAAAGGTAAGAAACGCCAACTCTTTGTCATTCATGCTGAAGACAAGAAAGAACTACTGGAACTCCTGGATGTTAAAGGATTCAATGAGCTGAACTGTATTCCATTCACAATTCTACCATCTGCAGGAGTATATTTCAGACCGCAGCTTCAAGAACGAGGATTCTGGATTGGTTGCGGTGACAAGGTTGGTCGTGCCTACAAGTATATCCAAACAGATGAAGATATGGTGCCGGAGAGTGCATACTATGAAAACAACATGTATCCTGTACTTTCCAAATACTTTCCAGCATTTCAAAGCACACGACCTGTGAATAGCTGGGCTGGAGGATACAACTACAGTCCGGACAGAATCCCCTTCGTCTATTTGGAGTGCGGAGTTCTTGTCGTAAATGGTGCAAGTGGTTCTGGTATCATGAAGGCTGATGCTCTGGGTCGTATTGCTGATGCAGTTTATCGAAAAGAAGCAGAGGCTGAACTTTTCGGTGGGAAAAAGATACCCTCAAGCACACTTAGTATCAAAGACAGGAATGTTGAGGTTGAGAGTGTAATAATCTAGTCAATTTTCGCGTAAGACAAAACCCTAAAAGGCAAATACATTTCTTCTTTTTACGACCTACAGGGGTTCAATTATTGAAATCTGTGTTCTATATTCACAGAAAGAACCCTTTTCCAGGCAGGCTATCATCGATGGACGAAGACAATCCTCCCAAACGAGGTGGATCATATGAGCAGCGAGAAAGTAGAGAATGGAAGTTTCTCCGTTATGGCATTGGAGAGTGGTATAAAGTATGCCACCCTGGAAGACGCCCCTGATGTACCCCTGCTCATAGAGATTGTTGGAATACGACCTGATGATATAGCCAAGATATCTAAGCATTTTGAAATTGATTTAGAAGACCTTCAAGACGTTCAGGACCTTGATGAAAGACCTCGTCTACAGATTGAGGATAAGTTTACAATGATGGTCTTTCGAGTACCTGTAGATATTATCGTGGCTGAAAGAGAGTATTCAACAAATCCAATTGGTATCTTCACAAATGGTCGTGACATCATTGTGATTCAGAATGATGTTGTACCTCTTAGAAAGAAAAGATTGCGAAAGAAGGTACAATTTGGCACCACAGCTTCTGAGGTTATCTATCGCTGGCTCGAGATTATCATACATTCGTTCGAACACACACTCGATCTTATAGAGGATACCATCAACAAGACAGAGGAGGATATTATGAGTGACATCTATCCCTCCCAGTTAGAATGGTTCTTTCAGCTCTCTCGAGATGCTGTTTTCATGGAAACCTCCCTTAAGGCAAATATGAAAGTTCTGAGGAGGCTAATGCGATTCAATATTATTGGTCGAATGATACTTGATGAGGATCGACTTGAAGAACTTGAAGTCGACCTACAACAGCAGGTTGAACTAAGTGCCATATACAGAGAACTAATTGAGAATGCGATGACTGCATACGATAGTATTGTCAGTCATAATCTCAACCGTGTTATTAAGACGCTCACTTCCATTTCACTTCTTGTTAGTGTTCCTACATTGATTGCGAGTATCTACGGTATGAATGTGGGATTGCCCCTAGAGAATGATCCTCTGGCATTCTTTCTCATTATTCTTGTCAGCCTATTCATAACTCTTCCATTACTTATCATATTGAGACAGAAAGGTCTCGTCTAGACTTCAGGTTTCTTTGCCAGAATCCAGTAGTGTGTTTCATCACATGTAGTGACCGTTCGCTCAAATACAACTTCGAAGCCTGTGTTATTTACAAGTTGGAGGCTTTCTCTAGATGCAGGATGACTCCATGCCATTGGTGCACCATAGTATTCACTTACTTCTTCCCACTCATTACATGCAGTACTCACTAACATAATGCCTCCTGACTTTAACCAATCGAATATCTTTTTGTAAAGCCAAGGATGCTGGGTTCTGAAAATATGAATGAACGCATAAGTTGAAACTATTCCATCAAAAGAGCCTGGTTCGAAATCTGTCTTTGTGATGTCCCCTAGTATCAATTCCGCTTCTGGAACATTCTGTTTTGCTATCTCGAGCATTCCCTTTGAAAAGTCAATACCCTTGGTATGATATCCCTTGTCGATGAGTTTTCGTAGTACTAGAAAACCACATCCACATCCAATATCAAGAATAGTCCCATTCTCAGGGAGATGAGAGATAAACTCCTGTATTTCTTTTTCATTCTTGAATAGGTTTCTATCTGAATAGTAGTTTCTCGCAATCTTGTTGTACCCTTCCATTACGATTCTTCCATGTTCATCTGGTCCCAAGCCATGTCTTCTCTTCAACAATTTCAAACAGTCTTTGCTGGGAAGAATCGTACTTATTTATACGAAGGTTAACTTGTTTAGTCATGAAAATTGCAGTTCTTACTAGTGGCGGTGATAGTCCTGCGATGAATGCGGCTATTCGAGCTATCACTCGAGTTGGCATTCATCGTAATTGTGAGGTCTTTGGTGTATTTGGTGGATTACAAGGTATACTCAATGGACAATTTCATGAGTTAAACTCTCGGTCAGTATCAAGAATATTGCATAGAGGCGGTACAATTCTTACAACTGGAAGGTCAGAGGAATTCAGAACTGAAGAAGGACAGAAGAAGGCTGCAAAGATTCTTTCAGACCGAGGATTTGATGCACTCATAGCTATAGGAGGCGATGGTACAATGCGTGCATTAAAGGCACTTAGTAATCACTGGAAGGGCTGGCTAATTGGACTACCAGGGACCATTGATAATGATCTCTATGGTACAGACTACACAATAGGATTTGATACAGCTGTTAACAATGCACTCGAAGCTTTGGACAAAATTAGAGATACTGCAGAAGCATTTTCCCGCGTCTTTCTGGTTGAAGTAATGGGGCGCCATGCAGGATTCATTGCATTTCATGTTGGCTTTGCTACTGGTGCATCAGCAATATTGATGCCAGAAACAACAACAACAATGGAGGAACTCGCCAACAAGGTAATTGCTGCAAAGAATCGAGCAAAATCCAGTGTTCTTGTTGTGGTTGCTGAAGGGGATGAACTAGGAAATGCTGATACGATTGGAAAGGCTCTATCTGAACGAATTGGAGAAAAATGTAGAGTATCAGTTCTTGGATACATTCAGAGAGGTGGCAATCCAACTCATTTTGACCGGATACTCGCAACTCGCCTCGGAGCTTATTCAATTGAATGCCTGCTCAATGGAAAACATGGCGGTATGGTTGGGGAAGTAGACGGAAACTTAGTTTTGACACCATTTGAGGACACATGGACTATAAAGAAACCGATTGATCAGTGGATGTTAGGTCTTCTTGAGGAATTGTCAGGATAGAACTCGGCAGACTAATACGCTAGTGAGTATAGAAGTCTATGGAGGTTGAGGAATTGGTCTTCAAACACCTTGCAGATTATCATCTTTGGGCTGGTTGGAAAATGAGGGAGCTCCTTAGTGGGTTGGTTTCCGATGATTTCACGCAAGAGGTGTTTGGAACAAGCCCTCGTGAACTAGTTCAGCATATAGTATTAGCTCTTGAAACTTGTTTCTACTTCATTGAGGGTGAAAAGGACAAGTCTGCCTTTGATAGAGTCAAGAGACTGCCCAGACAGGAACTTCTCAAACGCTGGGAGGTCCTTGATACAAGACTAAGTCATGCTATCGAGGAGATACCTCAAGACAAGATAATGGTGAAGCATATCAAAGAAGAGCCATTTGAGATTGATGTAGTTGATTTCTTCCTTCAATATCTTTTGCACACAACCCATCACAGAGGACAGTTGGCTAAAGTCCTAAGCGGGCTGGGTCTTGAGGTTCCAAGCACTGATTATCTTATGTTCTTTGGAGAGCATGAATGAGGCGTTCGGACTATCCGATTCGAACCTAAATTTTGGGCTCATGAACAGAAACGAATGATTCGAAGACTTTAACTAGTTTCATACTTTAAGGCATTTTAAGGTGGTATTTCGTGGACATAACAAAATCCCTAAACTGCAGGGAATTGAGGGATTGCGATGTTGTAGACTCAGATGGTCAAAAGGTGGGTCGTATTAATGATATGACCTTTACATTTGATGGTCAATTAAAACTTGAACAGTTTGTGCTTGCCGGTTCAGCTTGGGAAGAGTTCCTTGAATCAATCAAAATTAAACCTGACAGAGATCCACTATTTGATGCATCAATGATTCGTCGGATTGGTGACAAAGTCCAGCTTGAATCGAATGTTAACACTTTGAAGACAACACTTGATAAAGGAGCAATTCCGAAAGGAGAGATTCGTTGGTCTGAATTGTCAAAGAAACAAATCGTTGACTTGGAAGAAGTCACAATAGGAAAAGCTATTGATATCGACTTTGACATTGATGGGACTGCCTCTCTAACTGTTGGAGGTGGCATGATAGAAGAAACCCTTGAGAAAATTGGTCTCAAGGATGACATCGATATCATTGTTCCCGCAGAAACAATCGATTCAATTGGTGACCAGATAAAACTCAAGGTTTCGAAAGACGAGCTCAAACTTACAATGGATCAAGCACTTGAGAATCCCGAAGTTCGTGCGGTAAAAGATAGTAGAGATGTACATCGAGGTGTTGTGAAAGTACGCCTGTTTCACAAACCTAGATGAGAAGCAACCAGTCTTATTTCATATATTCGACAATATTGATGGCTTACAGATTCATCAGATACCTTTTTGGTGGAATACGACAGGTTCCTTCATAAATCTCTTACGAGCCTTGATCTGGGTGAGTTCGGTCATTAGTGCTGAACTTTTCGGTGAGAAGAATGAGCGTAGGTCAAAGAACCATCTACATTCCTTGTATGTATACAACATCTTGAAACCATTTCTCGTGAAAGGCAAACTCCTCAACACCATTCTTCTTTAAGCACGCAATGATTCGATCAATTCCGCTGAAGTCATTCGTTCTTTGATAGAGAATAAGTGCATTACCAAGAACTCCAATGAGGTCCTTCTTGTGAACTCGAGGTTCCTTGGAGGCATGCTCCTCAATAATCTCAAGTGCCTCAGTATAGACCTTTTCAGCTAGTGAGGATCTATCAGTATTATTATACAATATACCCAGGTTGTTCAAAACTGATGCAACTCTCGGCAGAAAGAAATTGGGGGATCTTTCTACAAAGCTTCTTCGAATTTTCAATGCATCTTGAAACAGTAACTCAGCTTCTGATAGACGGTCAGTTTCGCAAAGAAGAACTCCAAGGTTGTTCAGAAAAGTAGCAAAGTGTGGTCGAAACAGATCAGGAGAAATGGTTGAATATTTTTCCCCTATTTCACATGCCTCTCTGAGGTACTTCTCTGCTTCTTCCAATCTGTTGGTCTTCTTGAAGTGATATCCAACATTGTTTGTGATTGCTGCATACGTGTCAACGATAAACACAGCATCTGGGTATTTCGTACCCATCTCTTTGGCAATGCTATATGCCTCTTGCAATAGTTCTTCAGCAGATTCCATCTCATTCATATTAGAATGCACTATTCCAAGATTGTTCAAACTGGCCGCTAGTCTATACCCATATCTGTCAGGATATTTCTTAGCAAGATTTCTCAGGAGATTCACTGATTCAAGATTACTCTCTTCTGCTTCTGCTAATCGACCAGTTAGAGAGAAAATAACTCCGGACTCTCTGAGAATTCTAGCAAGCATCATTTCGAACGGTTTGCCTTCTTCAACCCTTTTTTTGAAAATGGGAATAATCTCCTCCAGAATTCTCTCAGCCTTAATGTAACGACCTGTCAGTGTATTGGGTAGTACATAATGACTAAGTGCATTCTCCAAACCATATTGAAAATCTGGCATTTCTTTGACTAATTTTTCGATCTCCTTCACATTTTCCTTATCTAATTCATAGCTTTCCTCGTGCTTATTCTGGAAAAGGATAATGTATCTAAGCAGATGATTAGTCATGGTAATCATCGCCTTTTCTTTACTCGTTTCCAAGATTTCCCTAAGAACTTCTTGAGCCTCTGAAAATCTTCCAGTTATATTGAGTATAATAGCTAGGCTGTACTGAGCGTGACGGAGAATGGTTTCTCTCCGGTTTTGAAGACCTTTATTTGATTCCACAGGTTTTTCCTTGAGAAACGTAAGGACTTCCCTAATGAGCTCCTCAGCCTCCTCAAGACGATAGAGTGATCCCAAAACCTGACCTAGACGATGTAGAGTAGTAACCAAGAGATCGTCTTTCATGAACGCCTCGAATTCATCTATGGGGTCTGTTTCTCGCACTATCTCTAAGACTTTACGAAAGGCATCCTCAGTGTCATAGTACTGCTCATTTGCATAGAAAAACACTGCTCGAAACCAGAACGCTCGACCAAGATACAGTTTCTTTTGAATGGGACCTTCCTCAGCGAGTTTATTCGCTATCATAAGAGCAGTCTGTGATGACTCGTCTGCATCAACAGGTCTGTTGAGCATGCTGAATATGTAACTTCTCTGAGTTTCTTTTACAATACGACCTTCATCTGATTCGACTCTGAAAGCATCAAGCAATCGCATAGCGTTGGTAGTGTCATATTCCCAGAGAAGAGATACGATAATGATGTCGGTTTCCTTGAGAACTTCTGGTTCCTCGATAAGGGCACGTGCAGATAGACCTAATCCTCGGAGTGTGTAATCTGACTTCTCCTTGGATGCTTCCTCTAGCAACCCTCCTACCTCTAGGGCCACATTCTTCAGGTTTCGTCCAAGCTCTGCAATCACCATGTCCTGAGCCAACTCATGTAGTATGAAGTTCTTGTCATCTCTCTCCTTCAAGAAACTAAGTTTCAGAAATCGATCCCAACTGTCTGATGTCATCTCTGGAGCAATAATTGACATAATCTCCTGATTGAAATATGGAACGACACCTGCACGATTGATCATATTTAGTAATCCTTCAGTATGACTAAACAGCCTTCTCCAGACTTTCAATCTGACTTCTGAAAGTGTTCCAGCTCGGAGGTCTTCAATATCCTTTACAGACACGTCACTTGTTTCAATTATGTCGCAAATGGCTTCAATCACAAAGGGATTGCCGCTGCTTACACTTGTAATTGCATTCTGTAAATTCCTGTCATTCACTCCATGCTCTTCCAATAGTTCAATGGTACTAGCTTGATTGAGTTCCGCTAGCTCTTGTTCCTCGAAGTCAAACTCTTTGAGAGTCCCTTTCGGAGCTGCATGTCTACTAGCCATCACTCCAACAGAACAGGAAAGTGATGAAAGAAAGACACCCCATAGTTCAGCCTCTGAGATCTTCTTCTTTCTATATTTCCATCTCTTCTGTTCATTGTCTACAAACTCGAAATGATCCAAAAGGACAAGGAGTGGGTCATCCCTTCTCTTGCGATTGTTCAAATCCTCAAGAAGTGCGTCAAAATAGATGAACTCAGCGTGACGCGGTTCTTTCCAGAGAATCTCAAGAAGTCTACCAATGTAGTCCTTGCCCAATCGACTCTGTAACCATTCACCTACATCTCCGTACTTTGCCTTGATCTTTGGAGCAACCTTCTGTCCAACTGCTGAAATCGCACTCCCTATACTTGCAAGACTACCAATGAATGGGATTGCAACAAGGACTTCCTTTGCCCATTCTCGACCACTTTCCTTGGCTGGCTCTACTCCCTCGACAAACCTTTTCCTAATATGCCATAGAATGTCAAAACGCCTGAGATGGATGCCTAAACGGACTGCTGCTCTCGCTAGTACATCTAATCGGCTGTAGAACTCTGGATATTGCTCACAATCAAGACGGAGTGATGTTTCAACACTTCTGCGCCAATAATCAATGAGTGAACTCTTTCCAATGCCACCTATTCCTCGCAGGTGTAGAACAACAGTTTTTTCCTTGCATCGTTCAAGAGCTCGTTCCATCCAATCGATATACTCCTCTCTGTCCACAAACACCTTTTCAGCTGGTTCAAAGTGTTCGTACAACCTCCTTTCCTCACATGCAATACAAAGCTTAGGCAGAAGT
>LRSL01000059.1 GCA_001563335.1 Candidatus Thorarchaeota archaeon SMTZ1-45
AAGATGCAACTTTATAATGATGTAGCTTGTTCTATGGAGCTTGCTGTAAAAGTTGTGAAGACACACTATTCTCGTATGCTTGAAGAGTCTCATAATCTGAAGTGGTGTGATGTCTGTGAAAAGGACACTTGGCAGATTCCACAGGGAACCGATAGAAGTGGAGATAGAGATATTGAGCTATTTATCTGCACTGATTGTAATTCTGTAAATATCTTTGATGTTGAGGAGGACTCGTAGATGCGCTATCATAAAAAGGTTCAGGGAAGAAGATGGTTTGGTGGACTGGCTTATCAGTATTATGGAGTCATGCAGAAAGTTGTTACTATGACTCGTGTTCTTGATAGGCAGGCTGAAAAGGGGGAAACTGTTGGTCAAGAGCTTCCTGATGGAAAGTATATCAGGTCACTTGTTGTTGGAGTCAGAATAAAGAGACAAGTTCTTGAATATAAACTACGAGTTGCAGGAACTGAAGATATGTGGCTTCCAGCTGAGGGATGGAGGGTTATAGTTCCTGTTGATGTTCCTCTCAGGATTCTTCATCAGGATGGCAGAGATGTGAGGTGGAGGGGGAAGTGGGAGCTTATGGAGTCAACTGTGCAGTATCCCGTTGATCCTTATAGAGAAGGGGTGAGAAGGGTCTGGCATCCTGATGGTTCTTTCTTTACGGTGGTGGTGAGCTAGATGAGATGTCTTGTCCGTGATAAATTTGTTCCTAGAGGTCGTAGGCTCAGTCATCTTTGTTCTGATAAATGTGCTAGGAAGAGGAGAATGGAGCTTAAGGAGAATTTTAAGAGGCGAAACGAGAGGAAGATCAAGCCACCAAGGAGACTTACGAAGAGGCTAGGAGAAAGGATAGCTGGCTTCTTTAATCTTTTTGAGGAGGAAAAGTGAGATGTTTCTAACTTCACATTTAAGGAAGAATTTTGAGCGTCTTAGAAAGAGTCTTTTGTGGTATGAGAAGCGTCTTGAAAAGGAGATAGATGAGTTTTTTATTGGGAAGTTTTCTGAGGACTATGCTATTCAGAAATGCGGAGAGCTTACAAAGCTCTATAAACAACTTGTTCACGTTGATGAGGTTAGAGTTAGAGTTGACATAATCCTAACTGGAAGGGGGACTCATCGTATAAACGGCGTTCCAGATATTAGAATTACTAAAGAAAATAAGCCGTCAGTGTGGGTTGGAGACGAGCCATGCTATTTCTATTATTTGGAGGTAGTATAGGATGGATGAACTTAAATGTATAAGATGTGAGGTTCATACTAATGTCATGGTCGGGAAGTCAGGGAAATGTCATAGGAGAGATATTTGTGGAGAACAAGGATCAGAGAAGTGTGGAGAGACTATTTTGTTTCAGAGGAAGATTAAGTTTTTAGAGGAAGCTCGTGAAGCTAGAAAGGTGAGGTAAGTGGAAGAGAAGAAACATAAGACTCTTGTTAAACAGGTTTCTGGGAGAGGAAGGGGCAGGAAGCCCTCAACAGATTGGGTTCTCGTAGGGTTTGATGAAGATGGTGTTGAGATTGCACGGATAGTGAATCTCACTGAAGAAGAAGCAAACCTGAGAGCTAATGATTATCCAAGAGCAGTTACAATGAAAGATGAGAAGCTTGGTGCTGGCACTTTGTGTGGGGTGAAGGACTGTGGTAGTCTTGCCATCACTAGAGTTAGACCGGCTTCTCTGGAAGAGGCAATACCAGTCTGCAGGTATCATGCTTCTGGCGTTTATCTTAAGTTTAAAGGACTTCCGGTGGAGAAGAAACTTAGACTTAAAAGCATAGATAGAGTTGTTGCCCCTGACTGGCTTTGTTTTAATTACTGTCCTTCTTTTTATAAGGGGGAGTGCAGGGCTATGACAGATGTTATGGAGCGCGAGCTTAAAAAGAATCTTGCTAAGGGATTCCGAGGCATGAGTATCCTATGTATTGAGGATCACTGGTGGAGGCTTTAGAGAGAATTGTCTAAAGCAGAAAAGAGAGAGATAAAGCTGATAATGGAAAAATCCTTCGTTGATAAAGTAGAGGAAGCTTTTTGCTTCGCTCAGTGGGAAGGAGAAGTCGTGGGATTCAGGACACTTGTCAGTGTGGCGAAAGAGGCTTTTCTGAGAGGAGTATATCAGATGGCTAAGGAGAGAAAGGAGCTTTCAGGGGTATATGGAAAGACGGTTTATTTAACTGATGGTGGAGTGTCTTTTATAGAAGATATAGTTAAAGCTTATGATCTAGCAGAGAAACAAAAAGTAGAGGCTGAAGAGTAATGGCTGAGAAGTTTGAGGCTAATACCAAGGACTTCATGACAGATCTTCTTGATTTTTTCAAGATGGAGGATGATAGAAGACAGAAGGTTGCTTATGCTTTACTTCTTGTTAGGACGACCCGTATTTTTGAGTATTCAGGTGACACTGTCTTTGTCTGTGCTGTTATGAAGAGGAACGGGGAGTGGGGATACTACTCTTTTGATCAGATTCCGAGTCTCATGGAGTTTGCGAAAGACTATCTTATATTTGGAGACGCAGAATCAGAGTTTATAAAAAGAAGACTCTGGGAGGAGCTGGCTAATGCAGCTCATGATAAACTGGAGTATAGTGGAAGGAAGAGGAACGAGGCAGTAAGGAAGAAGGCACTTATTATGGAGATGTGTGCTGTTCTCAACCTTCTCAAAGAAGACTCAATTTTTGATGTTCTTGACTATGCAAAGGAGCTGGTAACGCAGGAGGCTCAAAAGTAGATGTACTGTCATGGAACCATGAAAGCTCAGATGAGTAAAGTAGCACGAAGGTTGATAGTTATAGGCTCAGTGGAGTCAGCTTGGACTCGCAAGCAGAAGTGGATGGTTGTTCAGTGCATTGTACACAGGCTTCCTGAGATAAAAGAAAGATTTGATTCTACTGGATCAGGGAGGAGTGATAAGGGCGGAGTTGACATCTGGTTTGAAAAGCTTATGGAGATATTTGCAGAAGTTAATTTCAAAGCGTTTCCTCCAGTTGGAGAAAAGCCGCAGTGTTACTATGATAGAAATAAGAGGATGGCAGATTGGGGAACAGAGTTCTGGGGATTCCTTCCAATCAATCACAGTCTCAAAAGGTCAGGTACTATGCAAACTATACGAATGGCTGATAAGCAGGATAAGGTCACTCATGTTTATATTGTTTCTGATACTGGTTACTTTGAGACAAAGAGTAGAGGGTTCTATGAGGTGGTAGAATGAAAGAGTTCTGGTATGATGATATTGATAGGTATCTGAAACTTGCAGATGCTTATGATAACCCAAAAACTGTAAAGATGTATGAGTTGGTTAACTCTTCAGAACCGGGAAAGAAGCTTCTCAGGGCAGTAACTTATCTGAGGACTGCGCTTGTGGGCTGGCAGAAATTAGTCACTCAGGATACTAAAGATGATTTCATAGTGAAACTTGAATCTCATGGACACAGCCTTGGGGTTATCTTGGAGGTTGGAAGATTTGAGTGAAGAAAGAAAGAAGCTTGACAGACTTGCTATTGAAGCTCAGGAAGAGAGGTTTGAAAAAGCTCTTTATGAGAGGCGTGAGTCACTTAATTTGGAGGAGGCGATAAAGAAAAGTGATGAGAGAATACATGACTTTTGGAGCTATGCGTCAAAGCCTCTTTATGAGTTTTTTCAGATGCTCGCAGAGTCTGATCTTGACTTCACAGAGATTGGTTCTGTTATATACAGGGTTACTAAGACGTTGGCTGAGTTTCTTCCTCCAGCTAGGGTGTATGGCATCTTATTCTCAGTTGTAAATGATGTCCACTTTGAGGTTATGCACTTTAATGCTCATCCTTCTATTATAATAGGAGGATTTCCTTTATCTGAGAATCAGAATGATCCAGCAAAGCCAAGCAGAACTTATGTAACGTGATAGAAATGAGTAAAGAGTCTGAACTTTGTATCGGCTGTGATAAGCCAGTTACTATAGCGGCTAACTCAACTAGGATTTGTAATAATCCTGACTGTGAGATACATCGGTACAATCGAGATAGAGTAGGGAACGTCTATAATGTTAGGCGAGCTGCAAGCCCTAAATCGCCTTTTAGGGTCGTGGGAACTACGGAGGCTCAGGAAGGAGTTCTAGTGTTAGGTCATACTTCTAGAACTGACGGAGCCTGAAAGTGCCAAGAGGGAAAAGTATGTCGAAACAAGAAAAACTAGACGTACCAGACGTAGCGTTCTCACCCGACCAAGGGGTAGATGCAACTAAAGACTTTAACGGCTATATCGTTGACGCAGAGTATGGATTAGATCCACTTGGCATGGTAGGAAAAGCTGAGTTCCAGAAAAGACCTCAGTTAGCCATTCAGATCAGGACTGAAGCCTACGAGAAGGATCAGTATGAGTGGTATGCCCCTACTAGAGTCAATAAGACCAAGTGGATGTACTTCATAGATGCTATGAACAAGTGTGGTGCTTTGAAAGAAACAGACAGTTCTGGAAAGAACACTGACGAGAAGATGGCGAGTTTCGCCAAGTCTCTTGTTGGAATGAACTTCAGATGGCTAGAGCAAGGCAATCTTGAAAGTGCAGGTCAGCAGGACATCAAGCGTTTACTACTTCCAGATACGTACTTTGGAAAGGTTGAGATCGAAGAACCTATAAAGGTTGAGTCTGAAGAGGTTACTTTGGAGTAATTTGAGTTGAGCAACCAGCAAGTCGATACTGAGTCGAAACCTGATCCGATGCCAGTCATTACGGAGCTGGTTGGAGAGCCTACCGAAGGCAAGACTCATATTGCTCTACTTTTTTCTAATCCCGCTTTAGCAGATCTCACTGAAACAGGTGAATCTGTGGAAATTGTCAAGAAGTTATATCCTGAAGATTGGAGTGATAGATACTTCAGGTGTAAGACGTTCCAAGATGTTAGGAACGCACTTAATCAGGCTTATAAGGATGGGAGAAAGACCCTGATTATAGAAACAGGAGCTCATCTGCGACTAATTGCAGGAGCAGAGGCTCTTGAAGACCTCCAGAAGAATAAGCCCGAGAGAAAGAACCTTCATCCAACTGAGTGGAGATATGTCAATGAGGAGGTCGCCAAGTTTCTTAGTAAATCTAAGGAAGAATATAAGATGAATATTGTGTTTACTGCTCAGATGGATGATGAGTGGGTTAATAAGGAGAAGACTGGTAAGAGGAAGAACGAGTCATATCCAAAGATGGATCATATTGCAGATATAAGAATTTTTCTTAAGATCAAAGAAGTTGAGATTGATAAAGTCATGACGTATAGGAGGGTTGGGACAGTATTTAAGAATAGGTTGGACGACAAGCTGTCTCCAGATTTTGTTAAGCAGATAATTTTTGAGAGAGACAATAGTCCATCGGAACTAAAGACGTTTAAGCAGATACTTTCGATCACGAAGGTAGATGAAGAAAGATGGGTAATGTGAAACAAAGATCAAAGATTAGAATTCTGTATGACACGTTAATCGCTATTAGGAGTGGTTTCTGTACTAGAGGTGTTTTACTTTATAAGGTTGGTGTGACTGGAGCTAATTTTTATAGATATTTAGATAATTGG
>LRSL01000060.1 GCA_001563335.1 Candidatus Thorarchaeota archaeon SMTZ1-45
TGTGACACCAAGAAGCTCGTGGCTCTTTAAAACTGGCATGTTGAGTATCTTTAGTCCATCAAAGTCGAACCCTGTGTCATTATGCCAAACTCCTTGCTTGAAACTGATGTAGGCACCAGTTGCTGGACTCTTAAACTTTGGATATGAGGTGTACAATTGCATCTCTTCATTCCACACAGAACTCCTAACATAGCCATCTACAAAGTCACCTTCATTGTAGTCATCTACAGTACTATAATGTAAGTCATCCCAGAGTATCGTACTGACGTTCCATTCGGGGGCAAAGAAGTCAGCAACATCCTGAGTAGACTGGTTCTTGAAGAATGAATTGGGATACGAGTAGTCCATACTCCCAATCCCTTGTCCATTGTCTGCGATCACGACCTCGCCTGTAAACCCATCGGGATGATTATGTATCGCGTTGATGACACTCTTGATGAGGTCCGTGTTTGTCCCCCCTCTACGTTCCCACTGCCCATTGATTTTGATGATGGCGACATCATCACTCCCAATCAGTCCATCAGGTGTGGTTCCTGTTTTGTAGAAGTGGAGTCCCTGCGATGCCATTAGATCAATGAGCGCAGACACTGAAGAGTCCATGTTCCCTTCAGGTCCCGTCGCATTTTGAACATAGAAGAGATCAGATGCGTTCTCCTGGTTAACAGCACTCTGCTCAGTCAGGACTATTGGGACACGCCCTTGATTCGAGCCATTCTGTAGCGGATGAAATCCAATCTCCAGGGGATTCGTTGCTATTATAAAACCACCAATTGAGAGAATGGTCAGAACTGCAATTGGTCTGAACCAATTAGTTGATACACGTAATGTCGCAATGCTAGGGAGTGACATTGATATTGCAGTCTTGAAGAGCGTTATGTTGGCCAGTGCTGCTTGCTGACAGGGATACATAATCCTTGAAGGCTTTGTTCCAGTTCTAATAGCAAACCAGATTGTACTTGCAATAGCTACAAGTGCTAGTGTCACAAGTCTTCGTCTTCTTTTCTCTCCTTTCTCTCTGCACAACTCGGATCTTTCTGAACCATGGCTCATTACATTGTTTCTCCTCTGATGTTACACAAGACATACTGATGCCTTTTTTTCTTTGGATAAGAGTGTGTGAACTCGAGCAAGAACCAAAATGAGCAGATTTGCGTCATCAAACTGCTCATTTTGTAAACTCATAGGAAACAAATTGACATCTAGCCTTGACAGACATTGAATCCTGCTTTGATAATGTCCTCTCCAAGTCGATCTCGTGTCAAAACTGAGGATATTCTCGCTGGATAGAAAACCAAAGTTTCCAGTGTGCCTATCTCTCCAAACCCTGAGAGCTTGTTTGAAATTGTTTCCACATTTTTAATGTGATTAACAAAGAATCTTGTAAACAGAACAGGATCTGATGCTGAAACATATGACTCCCAAGTTTCTGCTGGAAATTCTTTCTCAATCCGACTGATGAGGTTCTCAGCATTAGATTTTCTTTCATCTAAGGTAATCTTAGCATAGAAACTCAATCCACTGCCAAGTGCAGGATTTCTAGCTATTGCTAGAACAATTCCACCTCCTGATATAATATCATCAAGAGCTCGCTTCACTCGTCTTGGACTCAGGGTAGTCTTTCTGGCAATCTCAGCAATAGATATTCTAGAATTCTCAAAGAGTGCAGATAGAACTTGCATGTGAATTCTCTTCAATTCTACCTTACTGCCTCTATCGGACCGAATCAGACGCAGTTCAACATCCTCCACATTATCTAGCTTCCTTATTGATGAACCAAGTTCTGAGAGTCCCTCGCTCCCCACTACATTGGCATGGAACAGGATGTCCCCAGTTACCAGTGGGATGACAGCATGAATCATCTGATGTTGAACAAGGTTTCTAACAAGTTCCTCTTTATCCAATTGCTCTTGCACCCTGACATGCCCAAAGACAAACTCTGCATCCACCATCGCGAGACTGTACCATGCTGAGTACTCTTGGATTACGCCTTTCTCCTCGAGCTTGTTGATTCTTTTTCTTACAACACCTCGTGTAGAATTGTACTTCTCAGCGAGCTCTTGACAGGAGATACGGCTGTTGGTCATCAGCTCTAAAATGATCGATTTATCTAACAAATCCATAGCAAAAACCCTCTAGTTTAGCTTGGCTATTATTTTTTGTAATTCAGTAAATCCATCTGATATCCAAGCATTTCAAGAATTATTGGTAAACTCAATTGCTTCGCAAGAATTTGAAGTATGACTTGAGCTTACTCGGTCGAACTAGAAGGGCTGGGACCTTCTTCCTATATTCAATATAGCCTTCACCAAATCTCTCAACCAGTTCCTTCTCTTCCTTCCAAATTTGTAATCTAAACACAAGAAGAATCAAGAACCCAATGAGAATCGAATAGACCGAGAATCGAAGGCACATACTTGCAACCCCGAGCAATACCCCTCCCAAATATGTGGGATGACGTACAACAGAATAGATCTCATGGCTTTGTATTTCAGACTCTTCAGGGAAATAGAGATAGACGACAGCCATGTAATCGAAACCAAATGTGAGTATAGCACTTCGGATTGTGAGAGTTCCAAGTAGGAGTGGAATTCCAGAAAGAATAATGCGCAACCAAGGATCAATCTCAGGGGCAATACCGAGGAAAGGCAAGAGAGACCTTGACCACTGGATTGTCAGGTCATTTATGGGTGGACCTGGTGGGAGAGAGCGAATAGATGTGAAGGCATGAAAAACTATGGATGGAATGATGAAGACCCCAGTGAGGCCTCTGAGTAATATATTCTGGTATGCGAGGTCTCCATGTTGTTCCTTCATTTGTTCCCTCTTATTCCAGACACCCCAAATCAACCACAATGCCAAGGCGGCAATGAACATGCTACTCAAAACTGGTATGAACGGTTCAATTATTGTCAGAAATACGATATCACTGAACACCCGTGGTATGATGTCTATAATGATTAGGAAAATGTATGCTAGAATTCCTACTGCAATAGCTGCAAGTGGCAGGATTGCAATCCTCTTTCCAGGGTAGGCTGGAAGCTTTTCGCGCAGCTTTTCGATTCCCTTCAGATGCACGTAAGTTTCACCATGAAAGTTAACATCAATCGCTCTTATGAAGACCGTGCTAATTGCACAATAATTTTGAATATCCTGTGCTCTAACAACGTTTTTACTGAAATCTAACAATAGATGAAACTATTATGAAGAGCCATACAAAATATCTGACCTTCAATGTACCAGCTCGAATGGACTTTGTCCATATCACTCCTGATGTACAAGATGCTGTGAGGGAGAGTGGTGTCCAAGAGGGACTGTGTCTTGTCAATGCCATGCATATCACTGCTAGCGTCTTCATCAATGACAATGAGAGCGGACTGCATGATGATTACAAGCGCTGGCTTGAGGAGCTAGCTCCTCACGAGCCCATTAGTCGATACAAGCACAATCGCACGGGTGAGGACAACGGAGATGCTCATCACAAGCGACAGATCATGGGTCGTGAGGTCGTTGTTGCTATCACCAATGGGCGGCTTGATCTTGGACCTTGGGAAGCAATCTTCTATGGTGAGTTTGATGGTAGACGATCGAAGAGAGTCCTAGTCAAGGTAATTGGAGAGTGAACTACCGACCTACATTCATTGTAGTGTTCTGCTCATTGAACTAAAACTGCCCCTAATTCGACATTATATGGGAAACCACTTTCGAACATTCATCTTATACTCAAGAAACTGTTCACCAAATCTTTCCTCTAACTTCCTCTCTTCATAGTTAGCTAGAGTGTTATAGAACGCGAAGATTATCACCCACAAGACGATTGTTGCTAGAGAGAATGTTGCTATTGCAAGACCAAGATAGAAAAGATGGGTCCCAAGATACATTGGATGTCGAACACGACCAAAGACTCCTGTGG
Organism: Candidatus Thorarchaeota archaeon SMTZ1-45; assembly: GCA_001563335.1. Taxonomy (GTDB): domain Archaea; phylum Asgardarchaeota; class Thorarchaeia; order Thorarchaeales; family Thorarchaeaceae; genus SMTZ1-45. The sequence goes on from LRSL01000060.1 coordinate 3,911, forward strand.
TCGCCAATCCTTCCACATGAGCATCGAAGAGATCCTTGTGAGACGCATCCATGAAATACGCAGCCACCACAATGATTATAGCTCCTACCCCAATGAATAACCACCAAAATTCAAAGCTCCACAGAAATGTGGTGATGCGGAGTAGAAACGAGTCAACAATCCATACAGCAAAGAATACTACCATCAGAATCATCTGATTCCTGTGGCTACCTGGCATCTCTCCAGTCAAATGTTCATGTCTATACTCTGGCATGTTTAATCACTCCCTTAAACTCAGGGTCTCTTATTATGACTCATGATTCATAATTGTTTTTATTCAACTCTGTGGTCTAAGCAAGAAACAGCTTGTAGTCCTAGAGATATTGCACAATCAATGAATTACGACAAGAATTATCTTCAGCAGTATTTTGCATTTCATAGAATCAGGAGGCTCTACAAGCTGTCAGAAGGAATTGACAAGGAGCTAAAGAACGGGCTGGAGCGAAAGAAGGAGCAGGCCAGAAAACGAGCTAAGGCTGTTCGCGAGAGTGCAATAATCGCCAGACGCAGAGGAGAACGTAGTCTGACCCCGGGTGTCAAAGTCATTGGTAGTAGCGTTTTAGATAGAGAAGCAGAAAAAGTGGATTTCTCCGAAACTGGCGACGAGCTCGAAGAAATAGTAGCCTCATATCTTCTGAAGAAAGGCGGCTTTCAAATCACAGATGAACAACGACTTGATTCAATATCTACGAAACGTGATAGTGAGGATGTTATGGAGGTTCAGATTGCTAGAATCATGGGCCTTCATGAACAATGGGGGCCCGACCGTAGATTCCTATCAAAGTCTATCTACGCACACCTTTTTGAGAATGGTGCGGTTTTTGAACACAGTCTGATAAGTTATGGTGGATTTGTGAGTCGTACATATTATGTGGTTGACGGAAATGAGTTTCGTGCATTTGCACAACGAAATTTCAGGAAACCCCCTGACTAAGTAGTCTAATTATGACTGATCTTTCTTAATTCGTTATAGATACCTGAATTATTTCTAACCCGCCACTTCTATCTGCAACATAGACTAGATCCCCCACAACGTCCAAATTGACTGCTCCGCCCCCATCAAAAAAGCCACCAATCCTTAGCGGGTTCTCTGGATCACTTACATCAACAATCACAAGTCCAAGTGTGTAGTCTGCCAAGTATGCAGTACTGTTCACCACATGTGCTGCAAAGACATTACCCGATGGATTATAGATTGCTATTTGAGAGATATTTAATGGATCCGTCACATCTAGAATCTGTAGTTCCCCTCCTCCTTCTCCGTGGTTCCCCACATACATATAGTCCCCAGACACAAATGGGTTCCAGAGGTCATCATCTGGCATGTAACTCCCAACTAATACTGGATTCTCCGGGTTACTTATGTTTAGAACTTTCACCCCCGTGTTTTCGCTCCGATGGTCTACAACATATGCTAGTTCATCGACCACATGTAGCTGGTTACATGCTCCTAATATAGGGTAGCTCGAGAGATACTCCGGATTACTAGGGTCTGACACGTTGAGGACAATGAAGCCATCATTCCAATCTGCAACATACGCAAT